>PMGM01000065.1:143-15085 GCA_003158115.1 Methanobacterium sp. | reverse complement strand
AAGTAAATAGAAATTCTCTATATATTAATTTTTAATCCCCAGATTTATTTGTTTGCTATTTAAGTTGAAATAATAAATTATTAGAAAAAATTTATTTGAACATAAAATCCAATAATATTATTAATTTGTTGAATAGTCATCTGTCCAATAAGTTTTATAATTTCTTTAAAATTCATATAAATCTAAATTTCATATGATAATATACATTAAATTTTATTATTGTATCTGGATGTGAATGGGTGGGGCAAGAAATAGAGATCCAAAATGGCTGGTTAACACTTATAATTGTAACTCTATCAATTTTTACCATTGTAATTGATAAAACCTTCTTAAATGTTGCTATATCCTCCCTTATAAGAGATTTACATACTAATATTGCAACTATACAGATAATTATTGCCACTTATGCTCTTACAATGGCAAGTTTGATGCTTATTGGTGGAAGATTACAAAATATCCTTGGTAGGAAAAGAACTTTTCTAACAGGGGCCAGTATTTATGGTGTTGGAACTGTTGTTGCTGCACTCAGCATTAACAGTACCATGTTGTTAATAGGATGGTCCATACTCGAAGGTATTGGAGCAGCTTTAATGATGCCCGCTTCAACATCAATAATATCAGAAGCTACAAAGGAGAAAGAAGAGCTTTTGCTCTGGGAATAACCAGTTCTATGGCTTCTGGTGCAGGCACTTTAGGACCTATAATAGGTGGTTTTTTAACAACCTACTACAGTTGGAGATATGCATTTGGTTTAGAATTAGCTATTATAATGGTGATAGTCCTTTTTTCAAGGGAAATCTCAAGTTTCCCACCAACAATGAAGTGGACCGATCTAAATGTTCTCGGAGCAATTAATTCAGCATCAGGCATATTCCTCTTTGTAATAGGTATTCTACTTTTAAACAATCCTAACAACTGGAATATGGCCCCATACCCAATTATTATTGGGTTGATCCTTTTGATTATTTTCTACTTCTATCAAAAAAATCGTATAAATAATGATAAACAGCCATTAGTCGATGTTTCCCTCTTTAATAACCGTAGTTTCACCCTGGCAAATATAGTCAGGTTATTAATGAACTTTACCATAGGAGGAGTGCTCTTTATAATTCCAGTATATGTTCAAGGTGTTCTAGGTGCAGATCCATTGACAACAGGTTTAACACTGATCCCCATGAGTGTTGCAATTTTCATAATGTCCTCTGCAGCAGGCAAACTATCAACAAGAATTCAACCACGTTATATTCTTGCATTGGGTTCTTTAGCTTCAATGGCAGGAAGTATCTATTTAAGTTTGATTTTCACCCCGTCTACAACCATATTGGATATGGTTCCGGGGATATTCCTTCTTGGTATTGGTATGGGAATTGTCTTTCCCCACTCAGCCAACGTTATATTTTCAGTCGCGAGATCAGATCAACAACCAGATGCATCGGGTATAATGAATACTGGTATAAATCTTGGTTCATCCCTTGGAACCGCTGTTTTAGGCGTAATATTAATCATAGGTAGTTTCAGTGGTATGAGTATAGTTTTCAACAATCAAACTACAAGTTCTTCAGAAGAACAAATAATAGGCATACATCAATTCTTTGAAAAAATTGAACCTAATAATCCGGAAAATATTAATGAAAAACAGATAATGGCATCTCCCCAGAAAGTCCAAACCATGAAATTTGCTTTTAACATTATTACAATCATATTAATAATTGGTTTCCTGAGTTCAATGTTAATACCTCCCCAAAAAAGAAAACACAAACCAACTTTAGTGGGTGTCACTTCACACATTTAAATAAATTGAAAATAATCATTTTTATATTCCACTATAGATAGGGTAAACAAAGATACACATGGATTAGAACAATTTATGTAGCTTCTTCAGTAGCTATAGGAACAAGGGAAACCGATGATGTATTAGAAGAAAAAGGGATTATAATCCAAATGATTGAAACTTTAGATAAAGATAAACGCCGTAACTCTGCAAAAATCCATAAAGACTGTTGACTCTTTTATTGTAAGAGTATGCTAAATCGGATCTTCCTATTGTGATTCCATTAATAGCAGAATTCATGGTATTTAATATCTTATCAAGATTCTCAACGGCAGTTTTGGTTTCTATGTTAAGTATAACATCAAATTTTTCAGTATTTTCGCCAAATATGTCCCTAATCATGTTTTGACTTTTTACAAGTGCAAATTCTGATTCAACCATCAATATAATGATACCATCTGCAGCAAGGTCTATGCACATTTTTAGATCTGTAAAACTTCAACTCCACCTAGTTTTACATAAAGTTTCATACCTGCCTTTGCGGTTAAATACCTCAGAAATATCAAATCTGCAAAAGCAGATGCTTCATTCTCAAATTCGGATTTAATACCTTCACATCCAAATTTATCCCTTAATATTAATAGTTTAGAATAAATATCAGCTTCTTTTTTAATCAAATCCATCTAAGTCACCCCTAATACTTATTCAATAATCACGAAGGATTGGGTAGTCGAATACGGTGTCCTTTGTATTCTAATGGAGTCTAATGAAAATACTTCTTTTAGTGCAATAGTTTCACCTGGAAAGTTTTCATGATTTAATTCATCAAAGCATAAAATACTTCCTTTTGTTAAATGTGGTTTTATAGCTTCTAAACAATCTTTTGTAGGTTTATACAAATTAAAATCAAAATATACAAATGAAATTATAGTTTCAGGATGGTCTTTAAGATATTCACAAATTTTTATTGATGCATCACCTTTTATTAACTCAAATTTTGTCATATGAGAAATTGGGTTCATTTGCTCTTGAAGAGACATCAATTTGGAAAGATGTTCTTCATAATTTTTTGTTACCGAGTATGATCCTTCTGCTATAATATTAGAAGTACCATCCTTTTCATTAACATTTTGAAATCCTTCAAATGTATCGAACCCTACTATTTTTCTATTATAATTATAAGGTTCGTAGATACCTCTCAATGTCTGCATGATAGTTAAATTTTTACCCCATCTAACTCCAAATTCAATAATTATCCCATGAACATCTAATATCTGTTTGTAAAGATAATCTAACACTAATATTTGTGTTAAATATTGTCTAGGAGTATACAAAAAAAAGTTTTCTAACAGTTCATCCTCCGGTATTGGTGACTCTTTAAGCATTTTAATTAAGTGTTTTTTAACATTTAATTCATCTTTATTACTATAAGAAATAGGCTTTATTTTTTCCATTAAAATCCCCCATATCATTTTGTTCTTTAAATATTAAGTCATAGTTGTGAATCTGATTTTCAAGAAATTTTTAGATCTGATCAGAATTTTTTTCAAGGAATTTATAATTAGAAATATCTGATAATACGCTTATTAAATATTTACACTTAGCCCTTTAGCATATACGCAATAGAATTAACATATTTATATCATCATAATATTATTTGTTGAATTTTTACTTTTTAATAATACTAATATGCTAATTCTTATATCAATTTTAGCATATATGTATATCATTTTTACTTAACTTACGATCCAAACACCAATTATTATCAGTTCTTAATATGGAGTTAAAGGAGTAATTGATAACTCATATTATGTAGAGAATCCGTAAGAAATGTTTTAATTCAAAAAATTTATAGAAAAATTTAAATTTCTCGATTTATAATCAATATTTCTTTTTAATAATACTTATATCACTATTTATAATAAAATTAGTGTATATCTGGAAGGTCAAGTTTCCAGAACGGTTTAATATCCAGAAGTGGTGATCCATCCAGTGCATCAAGCCATTTTACAATGAGTTTATTTTTATTCATATCCACAAGCTCAATTAAACAGAATCCTATAGGATTAGGACGTACAGGTGCTCTTGTGGAAAATATTCCCCTTTTTTCTGTTTTACCATAGGGTATAACCTTTAATTTATCACGTTCTGCGCGGTCCTGCCAATATAAGATGATTAAATATTTGTTTAGATCAAGACCATCTAATCCATCTAAAAATTCATCAAAAACTGTTATTGTACTTGTTTCTGTAGAATAACGACCCTGTCTGGGTGCATCATCTTTAGTCAAGTATTGTGAATTAATAACCCCTATGGGTATGAGTTCCATATCCATAATATCTCCACCATATATTTTTTATGAATTTTATTTATAACATGTGTAATAAATTTGATATTATAGGAGATCCTAGTGCAAATGCTAAAAATACAATTCCCATACCAATTTTAATTCTTTTAGAGACTATCCGAGTATTCTTTTTGGACTGATCCTTTAAAATTGATACAGCACATATCAGGAAGATTGCTATGGCAAATATGAGAATTATCAAATATAACACATTGAAAATACCTATTAAGTATAATGCAGGACTTGTTAAACTTGCAAGTATCATAAAAAATGCTGCTAGAATAGATGATGATTTCATTCCAAATTTTATTGGGAAGGTATTTGCTCCCTCCATACTATCGCCTTCAACATCTTCCATATCCTTTACAATTTCCCGTGCCATTGTCATTAAAAATGCGTAGAACCCTAAAAGTATAGATAAATAAACTGTTTGAAGTACAACTCCTGCAAAAACAAAACAAAGCCCTGTTAGAAATGCGATGCTAAGATTTCCAACTAGACATGATTTTTTAAGTTTATATGCATATAAAAACATTAAAATGGCACTTAAAACAACTATAATACCAGGGATTATTCCAATTAAAAGTGACATTATAGTAGCTATAATAAAAAGTATAGTTGCATAAATTGCAGCTACATTTAATGATATTCTTCCAGATGGTATTGGCCTTTCAGGCTTATTTATTGCATCAATCTTATGATCAACATAATCATTAATGACATTTCCGGCACCTGTGAATATAAAAACAATTATACATGCAACAGGCACATATAAATTGAAGATTCCACTTATAAGAGCCACAAGTAGTACTGCTATAACTCCCATAAGAGCATTGAAAGGTCTGAGTATTTCTAAATATGCATTCATTAATTACACCTTGAATATTTAAACATTTATTTTGATTTGTTGACCAACCATTTTATGATTATCCATTTTACTAGTAAATTCTAAAAAAAATATTATATTCTAATTGTAAGAAAATATTCATAGGAGAAAAATATGGCAAAAAATTATGTACCAGAATTATTAGCACCTGCAGGTTCTTTAGATGCATTAAAAGCTGCAGTTAATGCAGGGGCAGATGCTGTTTATATTTCTGGTAAGAAATTTGGTGCCAGAAAATATGCAACTAACTTTAATGAATCAGAAATTGAAGAAGGATTAGAATACGCTAAAATCCGAGGAGTTAAGGTATATGTCACTGTAAACACCTTGATAATTGATTCTCAGATATTATCTGTTGCAGAATATCTTATATGGCTCTATAAATCTGGTGTCGATGCCGTTATAATTCAAGACTTGGGAATCGCATGTCTATCAAAAGCTTTAGTTCCAGATCTGGATATGCATGCATCAACTCAGATGACAATTCATAATATTGCCGGAGTAAAATGGGCAGCTAAATTCGGTTTTAAAAGAGTTATTTTAGCCAGGGAACTTGGAATTTTCGAGGTAGAAGAAATCCTAAAAGAAACCGAAAATATTAAAATAGAAATATTTGCACATGGTGCACTATGCTACTCCTACTCAGGACAGTGCCTTTTGTCTTCATTTATAGGTGGAAGAAGTGGGAATAAAGGCATGTGTGCACAACCATGTCGTAAAAAATATACATTAATCGACGGGAAAGTAGACAAGTATGGAAGACCATCAGAACCCCATTCTATAGCTATCAACAACAAATATCTTCTAAGCACCAAAGATCTTGCAGTTTATGAAAATTTAGAAAATGTTGTAAATTCTAAGGTTAACTCTCTAAAAATTGAGGGCCGTATGAGGTCAGCTGACTATGTGGGAATAGTTGTAACGATCTATAGGAAAGCTTTAGACTCATTATCAAATGGCAAATGGAAACCTGATCCTGAGGATGTTTCTAAACTTATGTTAGCTTTTAATCGTGGTTTTACAGGAGGATATCTTACAGAATCAGAAAATAAATTAGTTATGAACCGTGAATCTCCAGGAAATCGTGGCCTCTACATTGGACAAGTACAATTCTTCTATGAAAAAACAAACACCATACGTGTAAAATTAGAAAATAAATTTAAAATAGATAAAGGAGATGGAATTGCTTTTTTATCACCTAAAAAATTGGATAAATCTAAAGAGTTTAAACAACATTCTAATGAACTATCTGAATCCTTTGGAATGGCTTTAGAAACTGCTCCAAAATATAAAGGAGAGAAAGTATTTTTAAATGTAGGACAAAAAGTGGAAGTTGGCTCCAAATTATATTTAACACGTTCCATATCACTGAATCATGAAGCTCGAGCCATAATAAAAAATACTGTCAAACCATCGATACCCATAGACATCATAATGAGTTGGGATGATGATCTTAAGGCCAATCTCCATGGAAAATTTATTGGATTTGACAATGTTAAACATGAGATATGCTTAAAATCAGATTATCAAATGGAAAAAGCGCTTAAAAAACCATTAACCACCAAACAAATCGAAAATCAACTACAAAAAACAGGGAAAACACCTTTTGTGCTTAGAGAAGTTACTATTAAATATTCTGGAGATCTATTTTCACCAATAAGTAAGTTAAACCAGTTCAGACGTGACTTCCTTGAAAAAGCTAATATTAAACTCTTAGAAACATTTAAACCCGCTGAATTCAAAGTTCAAGAAGCAGAAAGCCGATTCGAAAAAATAAAAAAACAAGCCACTGAAATAAAAAATAAAGAAAATTCGTTATCCCCACATAAAATTGGTCTTGCAGTATATGCAGATAGCATAGAAACTGTTAAAGGTAGTTTAGATGGCTGTGCTAAACGTGTTTATTATGAACCCGACCCATCTAAAAATTGTAAAAACATTTGCAATAAATGCTACCAAACCAATGAAGATTCAATTAAAAATGATCCCAACCAGATTGATAATATTTTATCACTATTAAAGACTGCAGAAGATTTGTGTAAGGAGAATAATGCAGAATTTATTTGGAAATGGCCACAAATAACCCACCAATATCAATTAAACAATTATTTCAAAATTTTAGAATCTCAACTAAATCATAAGATAATGGTTGATGGATTAGGTGCTGCTATTGGAATTAAAGAATTCGATCAGAACATAGTACTTTCAGGTTCTGCAGGACTTAATATTTGGAATAAAAATTCTGTTTTAACCCTTGCAAAATTCTTCGATACTTTAACTCCATCTGCAGAGCTTTCAAAGAACGAATTAAAGGGTGTTATTTCGAATTCAAGAATCCATGGTGTGGAAAATAGTTTTGAAATTGTTGTTCAGGGAAATGTAGATGCCATGATTTCAAAGGACTGTTTATTATCTGTAATACCTGGATCTAACAATGAAAATCTAACAAATCAATTCTGGGGAATTCAAGACGAAAAGAGACAGATTTTCCCGATTAAAATTGATTCAGAAGGAAATACACATGTTTTAAACTCGGTTGAGCTTTGTTTAATTGATTATCTTCCAATTATCTCCCAAATGGACATAGACAGTATTGTTTTGGATGTAAGAAATAAAACATATGATTATGCCAACGAGATGACTTCTATTTACAGTAAGGGACTCGAATATATTGAAAAAGAAACTAACTCCACAAAAAATATGAATCGGCTTAAATCAAAGGTTAAAAATATATCAACCGGCGGCATTACCACTGGAAATTTCTTAAAAGGTATCAAAGAAATATAGAACTTAAAAATAAACAAATTTTCTTTTTTAAAAAACATATCCCCTTGATTTTAAAGATATACGATCACTATAGTATCAACGAATAAGCGAGTCAATGTATTAATTTATAATTCTTATTATTTTTTTATCGTAGGAGTTTTAATAAGATAATATCATATAATAAACATAAAAATGGAATATCTGTATAGGAATAAAATAAAATTTAATAATAAATGGAATTTAATCGAACGGATAAAGGATTCCTGTAAAAATATTTGGGGTATTACATAAAATTTATAAAAAAAGTAAAATCTTTGTGGTGATACAATGAGAGTATTTAATCTCTTAAAAACCAGAATAGAAGAGATGGAAGAGAATGGTGACGTTGAAGGTCTGATCCATGCATTAAAGGATGATGCTGAAAATGTTCGTAAAGAAGCAATGAATGCTCTTGAAAGAATCGGAGATTCACGTGCAACTGAACCATTAATCGAACTACTACTAGATCCAGACATAACAATACAAGAAGAAGCAATCACAGCACTGGGAAGAATACAAGATAAAAGAGCGGTTCAACCACTTATACAAACCCTTAACAATCAGCACATTGGAATTAGATGGAAAGCTGCAGAAGCTCTGGGAAGAATAGGAGATCCAAGAGCAACAGAAGCACTTATTCAAACACTACACGACCCAGATAAAACAATACAAGAAGAAGCTATAACAGCACTGGGAAGAATACAGGATAAAAGGGCAATTCAACCGCTTATCCAAAATCTTACCAATCTACATATGGGAATTCGATGCAGAGCAGCCGAAGCATTGGGAAAAATTGGAGATTCAAAGGCAACAGAAGCACTTATCCTATCACTACACGACCCAGATAATTCTGTAAAGGAAGAAGCTATAACAGCACTGGGAAGAATCACAGTAGATCCTTTAATTGAGGATTTAAGAAGCGAAGACCAAAACTTACGGGACAGTGCCATAATAGCTTTAAATCAATTAAAAGATTTAAAGAGCTTAGACTCGGTTAAAATATCTGAATCTCAAGATAAAGTATCTGAAGAAGATTTAATTGATAATAATGTAGATGAAAATAATTCCAACAATCAAGATTTGTTAAAAGACCTTGAAATTAAAAGTAAAGAACTAATTAAAAGTGGTTATCATATCTACATCGAAAAGTTTGTGAAAAATTCACGTTACAATTATATAGAAGGATTTAACAGGAAATCACGATATGATTATGAATTTCCAGATATCATGAAGCTTCGTGAGTTACTCCGCTATAGAAAGTTGGAATTTTCTGATGAAGAAATCTTGTGGCTTATACAGGAAGAAATTAAAACCCAAGAATACACAGAATTTAAAGACAAAATATTATCAAAAAACCCTGAAAACCTAACCGACTACATAGAAATTCTAATAAAAACCTATCCTGACTCACAAAGCCAAATAGAATACCTAAATAAACTTTTAAAAGAACAAAAAATAGCCCATCAACCCTCTCTAAATAATGAAATAGAAAAAATTGAGAAAAAATTAGAAACACAAGAATTTGAGAATAAATTATTGGTTAAAGAAGCCCAGACACCCGATGAAAAGGATTCCCCATCAATACTTAAAGAGTTCAGGATTAAAGAACTGAAAGAGAGTAGAGATCTGCTCAGATCCACTGAAAAATATGTTTATATTGAAACTTTTGTCAGGAAATCCCGTTACAATTACGAATTTGGTGATATTCAAAAGTTCAGAGAGTTATTAGACTACAGAGAGATTGAATTTTCAGACGATGATTTACTCTGGTTAATACAAGAAGAAATTAAAGATCAAGAATACTCCGAGTTTAAAGAAGAAATATTATCACAAAATCCTAAAAACCTAACCAACTACATAGAAATTCTCATAAAAACCTGTCAAGACCCACAAAGTCAAATAGAACAACTAAAAAAGCTTCTAAAAGCACAGCACATGGGTTATAAACCCAATCTAAAACAGGAAATAGAAAAAATCAGAAAACAACTAGAGATCACAGAATTCGAAAATAAAATACTCAACAAAAATACTCCCAACAGAGGATTGTTACCAGTTGAAACTGAAGATCTTGACGATGCATATATCTCATTCAATATTGGGAATCTCTACTACGACCTTGGGAAACTTGAAAAAGCATTAACATATTATGATAAAGCATTATACATCTACCCTGACTTTATTGATGTTTGGAAGTATAGAGGACTCATATACTTCACATCTGGAAGATTACAAAAAGCTGCTGCTTGTTATAATCAAATATTGAGTTTGGATCCAAAATATCCTGAATTATGGGTAGATATAGGAATCATATTCTTTGAAATGGGAAAAATTAATGAAGCTAAAGCATGCTATGAAAAGGCAACAGAGATGAATCCTTGTTATAAGAGCGAAGATCTTGCAGTTAAAACATGCAAATTCCTTGAAAATAGACCATTATCATTACAGAAGTTAAAGTTTTATCTTGAACTTGCATCCTCTGCATTATGGGAATCATCTGATCCAACACCTCCCCTTTCAAGGATCATGCAAATCATAACCAAAAATTTCAAGGACTAAAAAAAATTAACATTCTTCTATTCTTTTATAAAGGGAGTCCTATCCAACTGAAAACCCCTACCATCTTTAAAGCAATATAAAACATCACAAGAATAAATATATATCTTAACTGTTTCTCAGGAAGTTTATGAGAAGCTTTTACACCTATTTGAGCCATTGGAACACTTATTATAGATAATACAGCAAATTGAATAAGATTAATATATCCTATTGAGAATGGTGGAAGTCCAGCTACATTGAATCCATTTGACGTATATGCAATTATTCCCCCCAATGATGTGAAGATAATAACAGCTGTTGATGTTCCAACAGCTCTGATCATACTAAATCCCATCAATATAACTAATATTGGGACCAAGACAACCCCACCACCAACACCCAAAAGTCCAGATAATAAACCTGTTATAAATCCTATTGCTATATAACTCAAGACTCCTTTTTTTGGTTCGCCACTTATCTCAGGATACTTAGCAATTAACATCCATATACCTGAAATAAGTACTAATATTCCAAAAATTATTTTTAAATAAATTCCTGGAGTGTTAGCTGCTACAGTACCACCTATGAGTGCAGCAACTAATCCAGAAATGCCCATCAATATCATTGGCCTGAATAAAACCGCACCTCTTCGTGCATGACCCAATGCTCCACTGATTGCTGTGGGTAAAATCACAGCCAAGCTAGTGCCAAATGCAACTCTAATAGCTGTTGTTGTATCAACACCTAATGATGTGAGTAGGAAAAATTGGATGGGCACCATAATAAAACCCCCACCCACACCCAAAAGTCCTGATGCAAATCCAACCAGAGCACCTGTAAGAAGTAACACAATTAAATATATTATAAAATCCATTGTTAACTCCAAATAATATCCTCTATAAATAATTCTTAATTTCAATTTCGAAAGCTTTAAAAATACTTGATCTTCTTTAAATTAAAGTTTTTCACAGGAATTATGGAATTCATAGGGAGAAATAATAATTGATAACTTTGGTTGGAAAATTATTTGACCAATTAAATAAAATGGAAATAACAATAAATCCAATAGATAATATAAATAATTAATAAAATCTTTTGCAATATTTGTAAAAAAAAATTAGTTTTAAATCAAAATAACTTCGGAATTAGTAAAAGAATTATTAGAACTTCTCATATGGACTCTAAAATCATTTATAACACGGGTTAGATATTAACAATTAATAGATTGGTCAATGGACTTAAACAAAAATGGTGGTAGTTTGGATTTAAAGAAGATTAAGGGTATAGGGGAACGTCAAGCAGAGAAGATCATTTCAAGCTTTGGCGGTGAGAAAGAATTCTTAAAGGCAGTTCAAAATTACGAAGTAGATCGTATAACAAGTATTGAAGGGGTTAGTCAAAAAAAGGCTATCCACATAATAAATACCATTCTAGGCAATCCTAGCCAAGAATTTCTTAAAACTGATCAAGCGATACAGATATACAACGATATTATTGAGCGAATACTAGGCTTCGCCAATACTAAGTACTGTGAGAACAGGATACTCTTAATGAGTCCCCTTAAAAATGAAAAGAACATTATGGATAACATCGATTTTGTTATGAAAGCCAAGGATTCTGTTAGCCACCTACCATTAGATGATATCAAAACCCTACTCAAAAAAATAGATTCAATGGAAGAACCAAAACCCAACTACGATCCATCTACAACAATACTAGTTGAAACACAAGAAGACTACCATCAACTAATTGAAATGGGTTTAAACAGTTACTGCCCAATTATAACCGGTAATGAACTTGAAAATCCAGAAGACTTTGAATTGATTATATATGTTTACAGTGAAGGATTATTAGAGTTTGAATCACAAAATATTGCCATGGTAAACAACTCTTCAGAGACTTATGAAATAGTTCCACAAGTTGTTCTCCAATATTACAAGAAAAATTATCAAATAATGGAAAATGCCCTAAAAATAAAAAAGATATTAAGACGTGAATCTGTTCTGGGGGATGTCATCGATATTCTCAATTCACTAGAATCTCTTGATCTAGATGAAACAATATTTGACGACACAGTAAAATCAGCCAAAATCAAGGCTGATTTAAAGCTTAAAGAAGCAATTGAAAAGATTGATCTCAAAGGTAATGAAGTATTAGATCTATTAAATGAAGGAATGCCTAAGAAGTTACAGAAAATATTTGACGAAGTTATAAAAAAAGCCAAAAACGAAGTGCGTGAAATCACTGGAGTTTCATTCGATCCATTCATTCAGAAATATCCTGTGGAAATAGATACTGCTGAAATTGAAAGAATTAAAAAACAGGAAATGGCAAAGAAATATGTTAACGCCTATGAAGAAAATGTTAAGGCCGCGAAAACCCTTTCAAATATGAAAAAAAAGGTTGAAGAAGAAATACATGAAATTCTTGTATTTGACTATGAATTTACACTCGGATGCTTTGCACATTACTACGATCTTAATCCACCAAAAATTGCAGATGGATTCAGTTTCCAAGGAGGACTTCACCTAAATTTAGCACTCGAGAATAATCCAGAGATACAACGGATTAATTATCGATTAGAATCCCCCCATAATGTTGTTCTTTTAACAGGAGCTAATAGTGGAGGAAAGACAACCCTCCTAGAAACCATTGCCCAAATATGTATCATGTCACAGATAGGACTTCCTGTATGTGCAACTAAAGCACATGTAAAACTTGTTGATGAAGTTTATTTCTTCTCTAAAAAACGTTCACTTGATGCTGGAGCATTTGAATCATTCCTTAGAACATTTATGCCCATAGTTATCAGAGAAACAGATAAATTAATTTTATTAGATGAACTTGAAGCCATAACCGAACTTGAAGCAGCTGTAAAAATTATATCCAGTTTCATGGACTTCATAGGAGATTCTGATTCGTTGGCTGTGATAGTCACCCATATGGCTAGGGAAATTTTAAAATACACCGATGTACGTGTGGATGGAATAGAAGCAAAGGGTTTGGATGAAAATTATAATCTGATAGTTGATAGAACTCCCCGTATGGATTACTTTGCAAGGAGTACACCCGAACTGATACTCAGAAGGATGTATGAAACATCTGACAACAAGTTAAAGGATATTTACAGACAAGTATTAGAGAAGTTTTAAAATTATATAAAATCAGATATAAATTTATATGAAATGAAATAAATTATCAATTAATAAAAATTGAATTAAGTCTAGAATTATGAGGTATATCATGTTCCAGAAGATATTAATCCCAATAAACCCTTTAGAAGATCAAGACTTACTTGTTAAAACTGCATCCGATCTGGGAGTTGAACAGAATGCTATTGTGAGTTTTGTTTACTTTGGTGAAGATCAAAAAGCAATCACCAAACTTGAAGAACATGTTAAAAATTGCAGGCAGATGGGTTTAAAAGTTAAATATGAATCTATATGTTTCGATGGACAAGAAAAAGAAATTCCCAAAAAAATAGCGGAACTATCAAATGAATGTGACTTAATAATAATGGGTCATTTAAAATTTGATAAGATATATAGATTTGTTCATCAAAGCACAGCCGCTGATCTGATTAATCTTGTTTCCATACCTGTAATGGTAATACCCGACGAGGGAAATTGTAAATTCATACTCGATAAATATTGATCTTCAATATAATTTATTTTTCTTAGATAGATAATTTAAGCATAATACTGACTATTATTCTCAAAAATATTAAAATGCTATTTTAATATATTCATTAAATAGTAATTCTAGGGAAATATAAAATGACAATTTTAGGAATAGATCTAGCAGGCAAACAAGAAAATCCTAGTGGAATAGCTATTCTTGATGGAAATAAAATGAAATTATTTACTAGTTATTCTGATGATGAAATATTAGATTTAGTAGATGAAGTGAAACCACAGGTTATTGTAATTGATGCTCATTATCACTTCCAAAGGGTAGATGTTGTCTTGAGAAGGATTGCAAATGTGCAGTTGGAGGGCATTTTCGTCAAGCTGAAAGGGATATACGTCAATATGGACGAGTACTTCCCCTAACATTCAGGGGCATGAATATGTTAACACTGCGTGGTGTTAAACTCTCACTTGAAATTAAGGAAGTATACAATGTGTTAGAGTCACATCCTCATACAGCTTCAAAAATCTTGAAATTTAAGGATCCCTATTCTGCTTTGAACCAATATTTTAATATATCCCCTGAAGCAACTGAACATGAGTTAGATGGGGGAATATTGGCCTTGACAGGATTATTTTATTTAAAAAATTGTTATAATGAATTGGGTGATCCAGATGAGGGAACAATAGTTCTCCCAACAGATGAAAAATGTTTAGATATCTTATATGAATTTTTTAAATAATACAATCAAACATCGTCAAAAAAAATGGTTTTCCGAAAAACTATCAGATCTATTAAAAATGAAAAATTGATTATTATTTTTTAAAAAAAATAATCTATTTCAGAATTTTAATTCAGTAGTTTAACAGAATTTACTGATATGATCCAGTTTATTTGTAGTAAGTTATTTAGAAGAATATTAAATTTGTTTGGAAATAAGTTTAAATAAAATAGTAAATATAAGATGG
>PMGM01000065.1:0-122 GCA_003158115.1 Methanobacterium sp. | reverse complement strand
CGGCAGCGTCAAAGGGTTCCCATAGGCGCTAACCCACAGTACAACCAAAAACGCAGGAGGACTTTACTTCTGGGATCGAAACGAGTCCAGGTGTAACCCCACCGCTATGGCCGCCGCACCAA
>PMGM01000029.1 GCA_003158115.1 Methanobacterium sp. | reverse complement strand
TCAAAAAGCTCTAGATCGAATCCTTTAAACTGGGCTGTAGCACTATTTTTATAACAGCTTGTACAAGCATAACATGCATTTGCAAGAGATACTGGTGTTGTGCCACCTAAACCATCTATATTCATTAATTCTGCGGGCTGGTTCAAAAATTCATACCTATTATTTTCTGTATTCTCTTCTAACTTAAGTGATAATTTGGTGTATTTGATATGATTGGCTGCAGTTCCTCTCGGATGATTTAAGCCTTTTTCAAGTACTAGTATATTCAAATTTTTATTGGATAGTTCGTGTGCTACAGTTGCTCCTCCAGCACCGGTACCCACTATGATAATGTCATAGATCATGTTTTCACTTTTATTTTTTTTTAAATTTTTCCAATATTTAAAAATTTGATCAAAATCTTTTAAATAACAATTGTTAAGTCCATAATAATATACCTATTGATCAAACAGAACTGATAATAAAAAAAATCTAATGCACTGTTTCAGGATTTAAAATAATATTAAAAATTTGATTGATTGTTATTTGTATGTTTAGGTAGACTTGTCTTCAATTACAATATCAAGTTCCTTTAATTTGCTTCTTATTTCATCAGAGAGGTTCCATTCCTTTTTTTCACGGAGTTTACTTCTTACATCCTTTAAGAGTTCAATTAAATCGTCTTGGAGTTCTTGTTCATTTTCATTTTTTAAAGAAAAATCAAATCCTAAAACAATACCAAATTCAATTATTAGAGCTTTTAATTTAGTTAAAGCGTTTTTAGAAATATTTGAATCATTTATGTCTCTATTTACTTCTCTTATGATATCAAAAATTGTTGAAAATGCAGACGGCGTATTAAAATCATTGTCCATCGCTTCAAAGAATTCTTTTCGGACTTCAGAAAGTTTGTATATGTATTCCTGGTCATTTTCCATTGATATTGCAGTATTTTCATCTAATAATTCGTTGATAGTTCCGATTAATTTGTAAATTCTTTGTAGTCCCTGTTGTGATTGATGTAGTATTTCTTGACTGAAATCTATTGGACTTCTATAGTGAGTTGAAAGTACAAAGAACCTGAAAACATCTGGAGAGTATTCCTGTAATAGTTCGTTAATGGTAATAAAATTTCCAAGGGATTTAGACATTTTTTCTCCCATAACATTTAAAAAACCGGTATGCATCCAGTATTTTACCATTGGTTTTTTATTGGAAGCTGCTTCCATCTGTGCTATTTCTGCTTCATGATGTGGGAAAATAAGATCCAAACCACCGCCATGTATATCATACTGTGGTCCGAAGTAGGTATCTGTAATTGCAGTATCTTCAATATGCCAACCAGGTCTTCCAGTACCCCAAGGTGAATCCCATACCATTTCTAATTCTTCCGATTCTGTTTTTCTCTTTTTCCATAGAGCAAAATCTCCAGGATTCCTTTTTGAAGTATCAAGACCAATCCTATGAACATTTAATTCTTTTAAAACGCGGTTTGACAATTTACCAAAGTCTTTAAACATAGATTCATCGAAATATACGCCTTTATCTGTTTCGTATGCAAATCCATTTTCAACAAGGATTTTTATTTGGTTAATTATTTCAGGAATATGTTCAGTAGCCCTAGCATAAAAATTAACGTTTTCAACACCCAAAACCTTCATATCTTGGAGATATTTCTCTTCGTAT
Organism: Methanobacterium sp.; assembly: GCA_003158115.1. Classification (GTDB taxonomy): domain Archaea; phylum Methanobacteriota; class Methanobacteria; order Methanobacteriales; family Methanobacteriaceae; genus Methanobacterium_B. Next base: position 14,426 of record PMGM01000029.1, on the reverse strand, counting down.
CTTCTTGCAAGTTCCAGGGGTGATGATCCAAGTTCTTCTGCTCTTTTTAATATTTTATCATCCAGATCTGTGATATTCTGTAAATAAAATACTGTAAATCCACTGTACTTAAGATATCTTACAATTACATCGAAGGAGATATACGTCCTTGCATGCCCTATGTGTGAATGATCGTATACTGTTGGCCCGCAAACAAACATCCTGATTTTGTTCCCTTCTTTTGGTTTGAATATTTCCTTCCTTCGGGTCATGGTGTTGTACAATTTTATCATAGGTTTCACTATTCCTGATAATTAGCTTATAAACATAAATAATTTGGAAAAGTAATTAGTTTTCCTATAGGATATTTAAATTATTTTTTTTTTTTTACAACGATGTTATATTAAAGATTTTAGTATTTCTGATAGGTATTAAAATTCATTAATTTTTAGCTGTAACTTTTGATATAATAAAAAATGTAGGCCGAGATTGGGAATTGAACCCAAGTATCGTGGTTTGCAGCCACGCACCTAGCCGCTCGGTCATCTCGGCAAAAGAATGCCCTAAGTGTAGCATTATACACTGTATTAACTATGTTAACAATTGTTATATAAATAGTTTATGCATAATATTGGAAGAATTTCTGTACTACAATCTTCTTTTTAAGTATTTTATTTCCGATATGTTATTTTTAATTTATTGAAGATTATTATTAAACCTTATTTATTATCATATAATCTGTCAAATAAATTTATTATCTACAAATTTTTGGGTTATATGTGGAATAATGGTTTATTGATTAAATTAATAATAATAAGTTATCTTAAAAAAAAGGGGGAATGTGTACATTTTTTTTGCACATATTACATATTTACTCTATTTTTTTACCAGCATCAGGGCCGGGTTGTATAGAATATATTTCTTCTACTTTCATCAGAATAGCAGCTTTTGGTGTAAGTTTTGTCATAGCGTTTTCACCCCATTCGGTAACTATGTCAAAGTACTTTCCTGATTCGTATATTAAAACACTGCCTTTAAACTGGAATGGGCATTTAGTTGCATCTTTAGTTACCAGTGAAATTTTTGGATTTTTTTCAAGGTTCTTGCGTGTTTTATTCATATAATTATCTGCAATTAATATGGTATCTTCTCCAATAGGCCTTGCAAATCCTATAGGAACTACATTAGGAATTCCATCAGGACTTGCAGTTGCAAGAAATACAAGATCCTTTTCTATTGCATCCATCATTTCTTTAGTCATACTCATTTTATCACCTACTCTATTATAACAATTGTTATTTATATAAATTTATGGGGATATTAATCTACTTAAAAGAAATATGCTAATATGGTACATCCAATAATATCAACATTTAGATAACTGTATAAGTCCAGATTATATCATGTATTGCAATGGTAATGATTCGATTATTGTCTTTTTATTGATAATTATCTTCTAATATTTTCATCTTCAATTTAATTAAATTTATTTGTAAGTTGTTGTGTAGTGTAAAACAGTAGATTTTTTACGATCCAACATTTGAAACATCTCAATATCAGAAAGTTTAAATATTATTAAATTATAACAATTGTTATATTTTCTTAGTGGTGATTCTTTAACCATCCACACATACAGTTAAATGGATTTAACCCTTGAAAAATATAGAAATTCTTGTAAAATAATGACCATAATTTATATTACATTTTTATATTTTATTAAAAATAAAATATGGTGATATTTGGAAGTCATTAATAAAACGGAGGAAAGATAATGCCTGAAGAAAAATCAAATGGAAATGAACAAAATAAAAATGAAGAATGGAAAGGACCAGGATTAAGTACTATTGGATTGCATGTTGGACAGGAAGAACCAGATTCTGCAACAGGATCAAGGGCGGTTCCCATATACTTAACAACATCATACGTGTTCAACGACACAGAACATGCAGCAAATCTATTTGGGCTTAAGGAATTTGGAAACATTTACACCAGGATCATGAATCCTACCACTGATATCTTCGAAAAGAGGGTAGCAGCAGTTGAAGGTGGAGCATCAGCTCTTGGAGTTGCATCAGGAATGAGTGCAATATTACTCGCAATCTTGAATGTATCCGAACTTGGAGATAACATTGTATCAGGTGACAATTTATATGGTGGAACCTATGAATTATTCAACTACTCATTACCTAGATTAGGAAGAACTGTGACTTTTGTAGATTCAGAAAAACCTGAAGAATTTAAAGCAGCAATAAATGAAAAAACCAAGGCATTATATGTTGAATCATTAGGAAACCCTAAGCTCGATGTACCGGACTTTGAAGTGTTAGCAAAAATTGCCCACGACGCAGGTATACCTTTAATAGTAGACAATACCGCAACTGTCGGACTTGTAAAACCTATTGATTATGGAGCAGATATATCAGTTTTATCAGCTACCAAATATATTGGAGGACACGGAACTTCTATTGGAGGAGTTATAGTAGATTCTGGTAATTTTGACTGGTCAAATGGTAAGTTTCCACATTTCACAGAACCTGATCCAAGTTACCATGGAATTAAATACTGGGAAACATTTGGTGACTTTCCGGAAGCAGGAAACATTGCATTTACAATAAGAGCAAGAGTTGTTCTTCTAAGAGATCTCGGACCAGCACTCAGCCCATTCAATGCATTCCAATTCCTACAGGGACTTGAAACATTAGAAATAAGAGTATTAAGACACGCTGAAAATGCACTGAAAGTTGCGAAATACTTAAAAGATCATCCAAAAGTCAAATGGGTAAGTTATCCCGGATTAGAAGACGATCCTAAACATGAAATAGCCAGTAAATACCTTAAAGGTGGTTATGGAGGATTAATAGGATTTGGAATTGAAGGTGGATTAGAGGCTGGTAAAAAATTCATTGAAAGTGTTAAACTATTCTCCCACCTAGCAAACATTGGAGACTCAAAAAGCCTAGTAATACACCCATCAAGCACAACACACCAACAGTTAACCCTAGCAGAACAGGAAACAACAGGTGTTACAGAGGACTTTGTAAGACTCTCAATCGGGATAGAAGATGTAGAAGATATCATAGCAGATATTGAACAAGCACTATCAAAGATCTAAAAAATCTTAATTAAATCATTAGGATAAAGAGTAAAATAACAATAAAAAAAGAAAAAAATAAGGGGTTTAAATGTGGATATAATAAAATACTTGGATGAGAAAAGATTTAGTTGTAGATAAAGTTAAAAACAGATTTAAATTATTATAATATTATGGAGTTAATACATATGAAAAACGAATCAATCGGAATTGTAGAAACTAAATTTCATTCATTAGCCGATGATTTGATCCTTGAAAATGGTAAAAAACTTAAAAACGTACAAATAGCATATGAGACCTATGGAAAGCTTAACAAAGAAAATAATAACGCTATATTAGTATGTCATGCACTTTCAGGAGATGCACATGTTGCAGGCTGGTATGAGGGAGATAAAAAACCTGGATGGTGGGATGTAATTATTGGTCCGGGCAAATGCCTTGACACCGATAAATACTTCATAATATGTTCAAATGTTATAGGTGGATGCAAAGGTTCAACAGGCCCGGCATCAATAAATCCCGACACTAAAAAACCATATGGACTCGAATTTCCTATAATAACAATTAAAGACATGGTCAATGCCCAGAAAAAACTTGTAAACTCAATAGGGATTAAACAACTATTTGCTGTTATTGGAGGATCCATGGGTGGTATGCAGGTTTTACAATGGTGCATATCCTATCCTGAAATGGTTAGATCTGCAATTCCTATAGCAACCACAGCATATTCATCACCTCAACAAATAGCCTTTAACGAAGTTGGAAGAAGGGCAATAATATCAGACCCCTGCTGGAACAATGGATCCTACTATGAATCAGAATTTCCAGACGATGGCCTAGCACTAGCCAGAATGATCGCCCATATCACTTACCTAAGCTATGAATCAATGTATCAGAAATTTGGTCGAAGACTTCAAGATAAAGAAGAATACGGATTTGACTTTGAAACAGATTTCGAAGTGGAAAACTACCTCCATTATCAGGGAAACTCATTTACCAAAAGATTCGATGCTAACTCCTACTTATACATATCAAAGGCCATAGACTACTTCGATCTTGCAGGTGAAGGTTCGCTAGCAGAAGCATTCTACGGTCTAAAAATCAAATTTTTAGTCATTTCTGTCGATTCAGATTGGTTATACCCTCCATCACAATCAAAAGATATTGTTATGGGATTAAATGCGAACGACATAGATGTAAGTTATTGTGAAATCAAATCAAGCTATGGGCATGACGCATTTCTTATTGAAGCAGGCCAGTTAAATTATTTAATAGCAGGATTTTTATCCCACACACTGGTTAAGGATGTTATGAGTAGAGACTTTGCTAAAATCAAAGAGAAATCCAGCATTGAAAACGCTGCAGAAACCATGTTACACGAAGAGATTACACATCTACCAGTTATTACAGATGAAAACAAATTATTAGGTATTGTAACAGCTTGGGATATTTCTAAATCTGTTGCAAGAAATTATACAGGACTGAATGAAATAATGACCAAGGATGTTATAGTTGTCAGTCCAGAAGATCCAATAGAGCTTGCTGCAAGGAAAATGAAGAAATATAATATTTCATCGCTTCCAGTAGTTGATGAAAATCAGAAGGTGGTTGGAATTGTAACAACAAATCATATAAGTATTTTAATTGCAGATTAATGAAGAGCTCATAGTTTTATTTATAAATCTTCTAGTAATTTTATTTTTAGAATTTATTCAATTAAAAAAAATAATATTATTGTTCTTTAATATATCTTACAAAAGTATAAGAAATCCTTAAGATATATAATAATTTACTGATAGAGGTAATTAAAGTTTATTTGTGTTAGTTCTAATATCTAACACAAATTATTAACTACTAGTATATAATAACTCCAAAATAGTATATAATGAACATTTAAATATAACTATAGTTATAATGATTAATAATTTATATGATCTTGAAACTGTATATAATGTATTACCTGAGAATAAAAATTATATTGATATCTTAAACAAAAAACTGCATGAGAGGTTTAGAACATGATTTATATGGATCATTCAGCAACATCACCGGTAGATCCCGAAGTATTCGAAGCAATGAAACCTTATTTTACAAATGCATTTGGAAATGCTTCTACACTATATTCCCTCGGAAGGGAAGCTAAAAATGCAATGGAAGCTGCAAGACAGGAAGTTGCATCAATAATAGGAGCAGACACTAAAGAGATTATATTTACAAGTGGTGGAACTGAATCAGATAATATTGCAATATTAGGAACAGTCCGTAAACTTAAAAACAAAGGAAACCACATAATTACAAGTGATATTGAACATCCGGCAGTAGATGAAACTTGTAAGTATCTTGAAAAGAATGGGTATACCGTAACCTACCTTCCAGTCTATGAAGAAGGTATTGTAAGAGTCAAGGACCTCGAAGAAGCAATAACAGATGAAACTATTCTAATCACAATAATGCATGCAAACAATGAAATAGGCACCATACAACCAATAGCTGAAATAGGAAAAATAGCAAATGAAAGGGGCATATATTTTCACACCGATGCAGTACAAACCGTGGGTAAAATACCTGTTAATGTTACTGAAATGAATGTTGACATGCTCTCATTATCATCACACAAATTATACGGTCCAAAGGGAATTGGAGCACTCTATATTAAAAAGGGTGTTAGAATAGAACCACTCATGTATGGTGGAGGACATGAAAGGGGATTCAGACCAGGAACAGAGAATATTCCGGGAATTGTAGGTCTTGGTAAAGCATGTTCAATTGCAAGTCAAAATATTGTAGGCAATGCCCGTAAACTCACAAACTTAAGAGATAAACTGATCGATGCTGTACTTGCAGAGAATAAAGATTCCTATCTTAATGGTCATAGAACTAAACGTTTACCTAATAATGCTAATTTCAGATTTGATGCTATAGAAGGTGAATCATTGATACTTAATCTAGATTTTAAAGGTATAGCTGCATCAACCGGTTCAGCATGTTCATCTACTAAATTAGAAGCTTCACATGTTTTATTGGCTATTGGGCTTGAGAAAGAAGAGGCACATGGATCACTAAGGATAAGCCTAGGAATAGAAAATACCGAAGAAGACATAGATTATGCAATAACCGCTATTAAAGAGGTTGTTGAAAAATTAAGGAAAATGTCACCATTATGGTGTGAAAGCGGGACGTAAAAATCCCCATTCTGAATTTTAAAAAGCGATACAATAAATATCCCACTAGTTAAAAAAGAAATTATATATTTTTTTTTAAAAATTCTATTTTATGTTACATTAATGACTACTTTAACAACCTGATAAATAGTTTTGACTAAAAAAAATCTACTTCAAATCAATCTTGTTGATATTCCAATTATTGATTTAAAAATGGTGTAAATATTTAATATAATAACACCATTTTTATTTCAATAATAAAGGATTTTACTCATGTTTAAATTTCTCCTGGAACATTTTCATAGCCTATTTCTTCTTCCATCTCATTGCTCATATATATATCTTTTAAGAAGAAACATAATACTAATCCAATTATATTCAATATTACTCCTATAAAAAATACATTATGGATAGCTGTAACTAATAGGGATGATGAAACATTTACTGTGATATTTTGTAAATTAAGTTTCAATGTTATATTTACAATAGTCCCTAAAACTGCTAAACCAACTACACTTCCAAGTTGTTCGAAATACATTGATGATGAGGTTGCAACACCTAAATCTCGTTTACTCACAGCATTTTGAACTGCAACAGTGAAAAGTGGCATTGCTAAACCTGCACCTATTCCTACAATAATTTCATAAATAATTAATTCTAGGGTAGATGTGTTTGGAGTCAATGTTGAAAGTAAGAACATACCCACAGTGCCTATTGCAAAGGATATGATTGCAAGTTTTTTGTAAGTACCTGTTTTTGAGATTATCTGGCCCGATGAGATTGCAGTTATAATCATGGCAAACATTAATACAGTTAGATATGCACCTGAAGCTGAAGGACTTAGACCTTGTACCAATTGTAAGAAAAGTGGAATGTAAACCGTACCTGCTAAAGTTATAGCACCTAACAAAAACACTGAAACAGTCGAAATAGTAAATACAGAGTTTTTGAATAAATATAATGGTAATATAGGTTCTTTAGCTTTTCTCTCAGCAAATATAAATCCAAAAAGCATAATTACTGAGAATATCCATAATGAATCCAGTAAAGCTGGATAAATAACAGTATTTTGCTGGCTAAAAGTCAATGCCACTAAGAATGATGTTAAAGCACTTGTAAAAGTTATAATACCAAGATAATCCATTACTTTTTCTTTTACAATCACTCCGAACTCAGGAAGATATGGAATAAGTAAACTTAAAGCAACGATTCCTACAGGAACATTTACAAAGAAAATCCATTGCCATCCAAGTGAATCTGTTATAAAACCTCCTAGCGTAGGGCCTATAACACTTGAAATAGCACCTCCAATACCAAATAAACCCATATATTTTCCGCGCTGTCTTGGTGGGATCATCTCGGCAACAATTTTCTTTGGTATAGTTACAATTATACCTGCACCTAATCCTTGTAGAGCTCTAAATAGTATTAGTTCTGTCATATTCTGTGAAAACCCACAAAGAACTGAACCGGATACAAAGACTATTAATGCGCCTATCAACATTTTTTTGCTACCATAAAAATCAGATAGCTTACCTGAAAGCATAGCAGAAATTATAACAGTTGTAAGGTAAATTGTAAAAGGCCAAACATAGTATTGTAAACCACCCAAACTTGCAATAATCTTAGGCATAGCCGTAGTTGTAATGGTACTATCTAATGAAACAATTAAAAGACTGATCAAAAGTCCCGATAAGATCAATTTAAAATGTTTTAAAACATCATTTTCTGTATCCATATGAAATTCACCCTTAATATTAAATCAATCCCGCTATTTACATCCAATTTCATTTGTCATCTTTTTCCATCCATTTCTGGTCTTAATTCGAAATTTGAATATAGCAGTAGCTACCTAAATATAAACATAAAAATAGGTAGTAAATTCGCTTTTTTTACTGATTTTATATAATAATCCAATTTAAAGTTATTTCTGCATTTCTTTTATCTTTTTAAGTCTTTCTATCAATAAGTCAATTGATTCTTTGTGAGGAGCAATTTTCTTTGTATCAATGTTTTCCATGTAAGATATTTGCCAATTCATTTCCTCTAATGAATTTTCTATTGAAACTGGTTTACGATCTACTTGTTCATTACGTGATTGAAAATGTTCAAATAAATTTGTTATTAAAACTTGCCCCTCTTCAGTTAAATCATATTTGCCATCATCATGTTTGGTTATTAAACCTTCAGATACCATCTTTTTTAGCATAGGATATATGGAACCCGGTAGAAGTCTTTTCGATTGTACATCGCCATTACGATGTGGATGTACATGGATACCTTTATGCCATTGTTGCATAATGAATTGCTCCCTCAATTTTGGATACTGCAAATCATAATGCATTTGGACATTATCCATAATTTCTACACCATTACTAGGTCCAAATTCATCTATTACATGAAGTATCCACATTCTTAATCCTCCTACCTCTTTCATTCCTCATCCTCCCTTTTCATGAAATTCTTTAAGATTATCGTCCTTATTATTTGACATAATATTTTTTCAACCATTGTAGTTTAAAATTCTGACTGTTTACTTCCCAGTTATAATATCAAAAATAAATATCAACTTTTTGATATCAATAAATTGATAAGAGGTAGTATATATACTTGTGGTGATTATCCTTATTTTCCAAAATAGTATTCAATTTAAGAAAGACTAATGATTATGTTATTAATTTTAATATTTAATTAATTTATGAATAATAATCAAGTTATAACAAGAAATATTAAACTATGTTCAATATAATTCATGTTTCGATCAATAATAATTATAATACTAAAAGTTAAAATATTTTAATGTTTAACTCTAATATATAAAAAATTTTACAAAAAAGGAGTGATTTTAAATATGATTCTAAGACTTTCAATTGTGCCTGTGATAGTAAAAGATTTGGATGAAGCCTTTGAGTTTTATACTCAAAAATTAGGTTTCGAGAAAGTCACCGATGTCAAGGGTCCAATACATTTTCTAACTGTAGCACCAAAAGAAGGAAAGGATACTGAAATATTATTACAGGTTCCTGATCCCAAGATAATGGGAGAGGAAATGGCAGCCGATTTGATGAGTCAAGTTGGAAAAACTTCATATATATTTAAAGTGGATAACTGTAAAAGCACAGTTGAAGATTTAAGGAAAAAAGGCGTAAAAATATTGATGGAACCACAAACTCAACCATATGGAACACAAGCAATAATTGCAGATCTATATGGAAATTCATTCGTACTAAGAGAACCACCAAAATAGTTATCTAAATGGAAATTAGTTAACATTTAACATATCATTGGTTAAATGATTAATTTGCTAAATAATATAAATTAAGGAACATATGTTAACCAATGTTGCTCAACCCCGAGCATAATAAATTCTATGTTCAATTAACCAGCCACAGATCAGAACTAGAACTCTATAATAATTTTTTTATGAATTATATGATTTTAACTAATAACTAATAGCAGGCATCTTTCGAATATAAGTCCTATCAGTAAGTTGTTTCAAAGAGAAGTCTGCTATATCAGCGCGTGTTACTTTCATTCCGAGATTTGTCCGGCCAACAAATCCATGATGTACTTCACCTTTTTTAGTATCATTCGTAGGCTGTAAATATCTGATGATCGTCCACTCGAGATCTGACTTCTGGATAATATTACCTACATTGAGTATTTCAGAATAAGCATGATGCATAGCAATCTTAGCAAATACTCTGATTAATTTGATTTTGATCGTAGGCAGATCGTTAGGATCCGGTACGCTAGGAGTAGCTATTGTTATAATACGTTTTACTCCAAGCTTTTCCATTGCATTTACTATGTTTTGTGTACCTTCTGTAGGCATGCCAACTACTTTACCAGTCATGTAGGGCCTAACATGCTCATGACCACATCAGCACCATCTATTGCATATTCTATTTTTTTGTATTCATTTAATTGACCTTTAACAATAGATAAACTTTGATAATTTATAAAAGAGTATATGTAACTGATAAGGCTAAAAACATTAAATATGAAATCCAAAACCTATCTGAAGAATGGAATGAAAAGTTATTTGAAGGTTTTTCGTTAAATGAAAAACAAAATATAATTAATGCGCTCACAAAAATGATTGAAAATACTAAAAAAATAGTTTAAGATATTTTGGAACTACAGCAATAAATTTAACAGCTTTTATTTAATCCCATAATAAATTGTAGGCTTAAAAAAAATGGTTAACTGGAAAGCAATAGGTTTGGGAGTTATTATCACACTTACACTTGCCTATCTCGGAAAATATATACCACACTTAGACACGCCCATAGCCCCGATTATAGGTGGAATCGTTGCGGGTTATATGGTGGGAGGAAGTTACAAAAATGGTATTATCTACGGTGGACTTTCAGCAGGTCTTGCTGGTTTTGTTTATACAATAATAGTAATCGTATTAAATTCAGGAATTGCTTTAGCTGCAGCTGTTTCAATGAATATTGCTCCAATGTCCTTAAATGGTGAGTCTGGAATTATTACAGCAAGTATTATAATTTTAGGGGCTCTTTTATCCTTTGTAATATATTTAATAATGGGTTTACTTGGTGGAATCATTGGAATAGCTATTAAAGAAAGAAATGCCGAAAAACAAATTTTAAGATCATGAATATCCTAATTAAATATTCAATATCTTTGACTAAGCTTCAGTCCTATATAATCAATCTAAAAAAGATAAAATAATTTATTACCATAACGGATGCTTTTTTATTCTTTAGATGAATATTTATAATATATCATAACATAAATCAGGAAAATTCCAATATTGATGCTTAGTCGTGGCCAGAATTGATGTCTGAAAAATAGATAATCTACACTAAACACGATTACAAGTAAAATCAGTACAGAACAGATAAGTTTAATTGATGATTTAACCATTTTAATAACCCTCACTAATTATCCCAAATAATATCACATAATATAATTAATTCTATTTTAATATCAAATATACTATTGTTTGTACTTATAAAACTCTTTTTAATTTAAACTATAGATATCTGGAATTCCAAGTAAGTTTTTATTGGATTTACTTGTTGTTTTATGATATATCAAAATATTAATTTCTGAATAATTTAATTTAAATCAAATTGATTTTTAGATGGTATAATTAAAAATAGAAAATTAATAAGTAAAACAAGATTTTGGAAGGTCAGATTTGTTTTTATTATTTTGATCAATAGTGTAATGTGCCAAGAATCTTTCCTGTCCAGTTTCTGTTTTTATTTGGTACGCTGATATCTCATTATTTCTTATCAAGATTTTATTATAGGCAGGATAATTATCACCATAAAGCCTTGTTGTTGTTGCAGTGCCTGAATTTAAAATAACCATATCTTCAACTTTCCATGAGTTAGAAACATGTTTATGTCCATTTAGAACAAGATTTACTTTATGGCTTACCAATAACTTTAATGTGTCTCCTGAATCTAGTAATATATTTCTTTCACGCCCGGTTTGGGGAATAGGGAGTAAATGATGATGAAAAGTTACAATTGTGAATTTACTACTTGGTATTCTGTTTAAAACATCATTTAACCATTCTAGCTGATCAAATCCAAGCTTTCCATCGTGTATATCTGGCTCTGAAGAATCTAGGCCGATGATAATTACATCATCGCTTTTATCAGATCCAATAAATTTTCTGTCACCAATAAGATTTCTAAAATGTATTAATCCTACATTACACGAATCATGATTTCCAGGAACTACATATGTTTCTGCTATGTTACTTAAATCGGTTATAAAATCTCTAGCCATGTTATATTCTTCAAGGTATCCCATTGAAGTAATATCTCCAGCAATGACTATTAGATCAGGGTTTTCATATTCAATTTGAAATTTTAGATTATCTTTTAGTCTGTTACAGAATTTAAATTCTCCAAAATGCAGATCAGAAATTTGAATTATCTTTTTTTGCATCTGTTTCACCTATGGGCATTATTAGTTATTTGTGCCTCCTAGATTTTAATAAAATAACACTGAAGGCTCCTAATTATTCAATTGTTTATGAAACGGGATTTTTTGACATCTTTTGGTGTTTTATTTGTCAATCAAAGACTTCCTAAAATTTTGTTATATGTTCCAGGAATCATTATCCCTTATTTTTAAATTGAATATCATCATATAAAAACTTTACACATTAAGCATAATTTAGTACTCATTTAGCATATAATTTTTAATAAAAATCTTTTATCCAATAAATATTAATTTAATTATAAACCACCAAAACGCATGATAATAAACTAAAAATCTTTAAATTAAATACAAATAGGTTCTAAAAATTAAGGAAAAACCTATAACAAATTTATTCTTTTTAAAATTTAAAAAATATATTTATTATAAATAAAATGAGACTATCTAAAATTTTTTATGTTTAATCTTTAATTGGTATTGTGAAGTAGAATGTTGAACCCTCACCCTGTTTGCTTGTTGCCCATATCTTCCCACCCTGTTGATATACAATTTTCTGTGCAATTGCAAGTCCAATACCTGTTCCTTCATACTCCTCATGAGTGTGAAGTCTTTTAAAAATGGTAAATATACGTTTTAAATGCTCAGAAGACATTCCAATACCATTATCGCTAATACTAAAAAGGTATTGACTTTTTTCCTTTGTAGCTTTTATATGGATATGGGGAATTTCTTGGCATCTATATTTAATTGCATTTCCTATTATGTTCTGGAATAACTGAACTTTTAACCTTTCGTCTCCATCAATAACTGGTAAAGGATCATGGGTAATAATAACATCATTTTCTTTAATAGGTACTTTCAAGTTTATTAAAGCTTCTTTCAATACAAGTTCATAATTTACGGGGCTAATTTCTCTTTTTTGACTGGTTATTTTAGAATATTGTAAAAGATCGTTTGTCATTGCATCCAACCGTTTAGCTCCATTAACTGCAAATTCTATAAATTCATTGGCATCTTGATCAAGCTCATCCTTATATCTTCTCTCCAATAATTGTAAGAAGCTTGTTATCATCCTTAAAGGTTCTCTAAGGTCATGAGAAGTTATATATGCAAACTGCTCTAACTCTCTATTTGAACGTTTTAATTCTTTCAAAGTTGTTTCAATTTTCTTTTCCGCCTCTTTACGATCTGTAATATCTGTACCTATCACAGTTATACCCTCTGCAGAAGGAAAAACATTCATATTATACCATGCATTTGTATATTTACCACCCACTTCAAACCGTCGAATCTCATTATTTGTCATTGCTGCACTGAAGTTTTCTTCGAGTATTGTTCCTATATGGTTGGGGAACATCTTCCATATGTTTTTTCCAACAAAATCTTCAGGATTTTTGTTTATTCTGGATGAAAATTGCTTGCTAACATGGACGAAATTCCAGTGATGGTCCAGCACGTAGAAATCATCTTGAATACTTTCTAATATTTCATTTATTTTCTGGTTAACTCGTAACAATTCATTTCCTTGTTTATGAAGCTTTTCATTCGTAAATTTAAGTACTTCTGTTAGTTTTAACTCCTTTTCTAAAAGTTCCTGTTTTTCTTCTTCAATCCTTTCTCTTTGAGTAATATCACGGTAAACTACCAAATACCCTGCTGGTACTCCTTGTTCATCGGTGATGCGAGTAGAATTTTGTTCAACAATAATATCAATTCCATTTTTATGTTTAGCATAGATTTTGGTTCTTAAAACACCGGTCTGCTCCAAGTCTTTTACTTTACTTTCCCTTTCACCCGGATAATATGTTGGACGTATTAGTTCAANNTCAACCCCAAATATAGCATCATTAACTTGGGTCAATAAATATGCCTGATACTCAATTTGTTCTTCTGTTTTTTTTCGTTCTGTAATGTCTCGAATAAATGCTTCTACACCTAATATCTGACCATTTTCATCATAAACAAATTGAGAATTCACTGACATCCAAAAATTTGTTCCGTCCTTCCGTATTGCTTCACTTTCAAAATCATCTACTTTACCATATTTATTCATTTTTTTAAGCAAAGGATCTTTATCATGAAAATTTTTGAATATCGAACTATATGAAGTACCTATCATCTCTTTGGGGCTATTATATCTGAACATTTGAGCGGCAGATGGACTTGCCATAAGGATTATTCCATCCATATCCCCCCTGAAATACGCATCTTGAACATTTTCAAGAATTGTCCTGTACCTTGCTTCACTCTTTTTTAAAGCTTCT
>PMGM01000078.1 GCA_003158115.1 Methanobacterium sp. | reverse complement strand
ATATTCAGTTAATTAGATGATTGAATTTTAAATGAATTAAATTTTGCCTAATTTTAAATGAATTAAATTTGGTATTATTACATTGAAGATTTTTGGATTAAATGAGATAGTTTTGATTTCTTCCTTATTTCTGTAAGTTAAAGTTAATATGACATGTACACATCTTTTTTTTTGTTATTATCTAATATGGTCTGTTTTTATTAAATTCCAATGTAAATCATCTTTATATAATAGTATTTATGGGTGATTATTTTAGGGATCAGAGTTTGAATAGGGTGGATGACTAAAAACAGGTTCAAAAATCATTTTTATACGTGTTTTATATGAAAAAGAAGGCTACGATCCAGTATATAAAAAAAATAAAATAAAGCTCAAAATATATGCTTCAACTAAATCTGTGTATAATACCGATGACCGGGAATGTATTGGGGATAGAATAAATTATTATGTTCGAAGGAGTATTTGTAAATCATTTAAAACAGAAAATTTAACCAATATATATTACAATCCTGCATTCTCAGATAACTATTTTATAACAACATACGATGTGGGATGGGTATGAAATTATCTCTATTTTATTAAAATATTTCTAAAATAATTTATTATTTTAAATTACCAATTATTAACCCTAAAATAAGACCCAAAATACCAAATACAATACCTGAATGTAATGCGGCACTGGTAGCATATGATATAGAATATGAGTTATTAATCCAGCCCCATACAAAAAATACAAGACCACCCAATATACCAATTAAAAAACAAGTAAATATAGCATATCCTAGATTTGGACGGATAAAGAANNTATAAAATTTTGTAAAACAATACTTTTAATTATTTCTATAAATATAAATATTAAATAATATAACTACATTCCACTAAAAAAAAGGAGTAATATTAAAAGTATTACCCACTAAATTAGCCATCTAAAACCATTTTTCTAAATGCTTTTAAATATTATTGCATTTTATAAAATTTATATATAATTATTATTAAAAAAAATAAATCTTACAACATATATTTAAAAATTTTCCAGGAGTATATATGACCAAAACTAAAAAGGAAAAATTAGACGACGTTCTAACAGGTCTGCTAAGGGTAGGGCAAATAAAAGCTTGTGGTATCGTATCTAAGGAAGGTCTTCTAATAAGTTCAAGAACTCCACCAGATGTGGATGCCAGAATATTTTCAGCATTATGCTCAACAATAATGGGTGCAGCAGAAGCTGCATCAGGACAGATGACAACTGGAACTGTATCCCAAATATCTGTCAAAACTGAAAAAGGTACTATAGTACTTATACCTGCAGGTATTAAAGCTATATTAACAGTTTTAACAGACCCTGAAGCACAAATTGGACTTATATTCTATGAAATGGAGAGAAGGGCCTCACAAGTAAATGAAATTTTAATGGAGATGTGACATGAAAAAAACTCACATACCCAAACTCGATGATTTCCTTGGAGGGGGAATACCAGAGGGATCATCAATATTATTCAGTGCTGTACCCGGTGTAGAATGTGAAACATTTGGATATCAAATCCTAAATGGAATAATTGAAGATGGGAATAGGGGTTTTATTTTTACCAATGTTACAGAGCCCGACAACATAATATATGAATTTAAAAGTTATGGATGGGATCTTGAAAAATATCTTAATGAAGAAAAAGCATTTTTTGTAGATGGAAGCTCTAAGTTTATAGGAGTGCCAACAATTGGCAAGTATTCAATCAATGAATTAAATCAAACAGAAGAGATTATACTTAAAGCTATTGAAGACATCCCTAATGGTGTTGGCATTATAAACAATTTATCCACACTAATTGATTATCTAGATGAAGATCATGTAATTAAAATAATTAATAAATTGAATAAAAAAGCAAAGGCAAACAACACCATTTTAATATATATATTTACCAAATGGGACTATAATCCTGAATTAATAGAAAATATTAAAAATAATGTTGATGCAGTTGTTAGTTTAAATAGTATAGAAGAAAGGGTGATTATTGGACAGGGGTTTATGGTTACAAACGCATCATGGAACCATCCTGATAATAAAATGGTACTCTTTTTTGTGCTGCAACCTGGTGGAATAAAAATATATATACCTAAACTTCTTGTAACTGGACCCTACAATGCAGGTAAGTCAAGTTTTGTCAAATCAATATCTAATGAATCGATTTCTGTAGATAGAATAGCATTAGAGAAGTTTCCTACCACAATTGCAATGGACATTGGACATGTTGATCACGATGGTTTTATTGCAGATATATTCGGAACTCCCGGTCAAGAACGATTCGATCTCATGCTAGATATATTGGCAAGAGAAGCTGTTGGTGCATTTATTATGGTGGATTCAAGTGCTCCACAAACATTTGGAAGGGCAAAGGAAATGATAAACAAAACCCAAGCTGAAGCTATTCCCAAGATTATTGTAGCCAATAAGCAGGATCTACCTGGAGCATTATCACCTGAAAAAATAAGGGATGCCATGAAATTGGACGATACTATCCCCATAGTTCCAACCATTGTTATTGAAGATAATGGTGTTGACTTAGCTATGGAAACACTTCTAAAACAGTTATATGGTGATTAAAATATGATTCCAAAAATAGAGTCAGGAATTCCAGGATTTGATGAACTCACAAGTTCCAATGATGGAACAGGTGGAATTCCTGAAAATACGGCGACATTAATATATGGCCCTTCAAAAACAGGTAAATCCATATTTACCAACCAATTTACATACAAAGGACTCACAAATGACGAACCTTGTCTATATATTACAACCGACAGTGGTTATAACCAGTTCAAAACCAATATGGACGAATTTAATTGGCCAATTGAAAAATATCTAGATTATAACACCCTTTATTTAATTGATACCATATCAGATGTATCCGAAGGAAAACCCTCACAATCTGAATCATTTATACAATCCTATATCAACAATCCAACCGATATCATGGTAAAAGTAGGTTCAGGGGTAAATTATATCTATAAAAATAATCACAGATTCAGATCTGTATTAGATTCTGCAACCACATTACTCGCATACAACGAGAATATGCTGATAATACGCGTTTTAAAAGCCTATTTAATGAGGATATATGAAGCAGGCGGAACACCAATAATAGCGTACACACAAGAATCAGCTGATAGTATCGTAGAAACAATGCTAAAATCCATGGTTGACAATATTATACGTGTAGATGGGGAAAATTTATACATTGAAGCCATGAAAGGTATAGGAAAACGTAGTTCACCCTATCAAATAACAGACAATGGCATTACATTATAATTATTATATCAAATTTTAATCAAAAGGTTCAATACACATGATCAATATACAATCAGGAATTCCAGGATTTGACCAACTGACAGTATCTGAACTTGCTGAAGGTGGAATTCCCGAGAAATCAACAACATTAATATACGGCCCTCCAAAAACAGGTAAATCCATATTCTGTAACCAATTCATCTACAGCGGACTCTCAAATCAAGAACCATGCCTGTATGTTACAACCGATAAAGGCATTAACCAAGTTCAAAGAGATATGATGGACTTCCAATGGTTAATAAAGAATTACATACAAAATCAGACCATCTATTTCATAGATGGAATATCCCATCTTTCAGGTGGAAAATTTGAAACTAAGAACAATATGGTATCTTCATCTGTGAGTAATCCCGCTGATTTAATGGTAAAAGTAGGTATTGGAACTAGAAATGTATATAAAACTTCTAATCATTTCAGATCCATACTTGATTCCCTTAATACTCTATTTGCCTTCAATCCAGATCAGATGGTTATAAGAATCCTAAAGGCTTATTTAAGAAGAATAACCGAAGCAGGCGGCACGGGTCTAATTGCATACACTGAAGGTATCACAGATCCAAAAACAGAAATGGAACTAAAATCATTATTTAACAACACCATCAGATTAGATGGCCAGTATATCCATATAAAATCTGATTATACAGATTTTAACGAAGTTCAAACTTTTGAATCTGATTACACAATAACAGACAATGGCATAGTTGTCAATCAAAATAATTTCAAAAACATCAATTGATGATTATCATATAAAGATAATCAAAATAAAAATATTTGAATAACAAAGTTCATACAATTAAATAGAACTTTATTCTTTGATAAAAACCCATAAAAATAAATTTTTTTGGAGAGAAAAAATATGAAAGAAACTCTTATTATAACAAGTGTTTTTGATATGTTATCTGGTGGAAATTCAGATAAAGAATCCAATGAGACTAAAGAATACAATATGGAAGATTATCAGGCAATGTTAAAGGAATATAAAGATGCTGAAGCTGAAATTCTGATAAATATTGCAACAATACATTTTGAAAATGAAAATATACCTGAATCAATCAAAACTCTGAAAAAAGCAATTAAAATATATGCCGAACTTGAGAATATGGGTAAACAAGGACTTGTATATGATTTAATGGGAGATGTTAATCGTTACAATAAAAATAATAGTTCTGCCATAGGAGATTATAAGAAAGCATATAAATTCTATTTTAAAATTAATTCTGATTATAAAGATGAAATAAAGGAGAAGATCAACAATTTAGAAATTCTCGATTCGGCTGGTGATGCTCAAGCAATTTATAACTATGGTGTACCTTCAAACATCCCAGCAGAGACCCCAAAACCAGATGTTCCATCATCAGATTATACCAAAATAAGCAAAAAAATAGAAGAAGTAATTGGCATGCTCAATGGAGCAGATACATATTTGGTATATGCTAAATCCGAAGATCCAATGGAACAACTGGAAAATGCATATGAAATGTCCGATGGAATCGGAGATGACAAAGCTAAATCAACTCTACTACTCATCATAGGATATGTTTCATTAGAGCAATTTAAAACCAAAGATGCACTTAAATATTTTAATGCATCACTTGAAAACTTCCAAGAAATAGATGATAAAAAAGGAGAAGCTGTTTCAAGACTGTTAATTGGAACTGCAGATTATATCAATGGAAACATGGAAAAATTATCTTCAAACTTCAGGAAATCAATCCAGATTTTAAGGGATATGAAAGATATTTCAGGAGAAACCATAGCAATGGAACTCATGAATTCAATATACGAAGAAGAATAAATAAATTGTGATATCTATATTTCTAGAAAAAATAAAGAAAATAGAATAATTTCCAGGAAAATAAAAAAAAATCTATTTATGTATAGATATTTATTTTAAAATAGTTTTTACCATTTTTCATAGAGAACAATATCACCCATACTCTTTCGTTGCTTAGTTCTGGGTTTATCATTTGGATAACCTAAAGGAGTGAATACTAGGGGTAAAACACGTTCTGGTACATTTAATACCTCTCTTGCAGCTTCAAGGTCAAATTTTCCTATCCAACAGGTTCCCAATCCCAATTCAGTGGCTGCTAAGATTAGATGATCCATAGCAATGGTTGTATCTACTTCAGCATAATTTTTACCATCATCACGTGTCCATCCATCTTCTTTTAGTGTACATGCACATATAACGATTGGAGCTTCAACAAAAAATTTTCTATTGTATATACGCTTTAAATTTTCTTCATTACCATGGGTCTTTATAACTATTAACTTAAATGGTTGAAAATTATGAGCTGTGGGAGCTAAACGTGCTGCATCAAGCACTTTATTCAACTTTTCTTCTTCTACAGGTTTAGATAGATAATTACGTACACTATACCTATTTTGGATCAAATCTGCAAATTCCATTTTTTTCACCTCAAACAGAAAATTTTTATTGTTAACTATAATTATACCGATTATATCCCTTATAAATTTGGAAAAATAACCATTCATAATAAAATATTAACAGTTCTAGTTATTATCACATAAAGAGCCTTTTGGTCAGTAATGAATCAATGTAAATATCTAAATTATGGTCATCTAATCTATTGGTAGTACACTTTGCACTTATGTGTGGTTGACTCGATTCACCGATTAAATATAACTAGATAGAATACATCATTTTACTCTTTAAATAATGATTTTTCTAAATCTATTCTTTATCTGCTTGATCTTACAAGTGAAAATAAATCAACGATTGTAACTATTTTAAATAACTAAATTTCACTTAATGTTTTCAATAATTATCCTTAAAATATTAAAAAAATATTTATAGAAAAAGAGATATATAAAATTTATTAAAGGTGATAGAGTTCACCATATAACCGCTTATTTTTAAGCTAATGACTCCTACTTTAAATGATTATAAATGTAGCCTATTATAATTATTAGGATAACATTATATTTAACGTTTAATAAGTAAATAAACTGTTCTAAGTGGTATTTTAAGATTTTCTGATATTCTTTTAGCAGGAACACCTTTACTGTACAATTTCTTTACTTCCTTTGCCTTTTCTGTAGTGTATTTAATTTTACGTCCACGTTTAAGACTTGAATTTTTAAGGTAGTATACTGTTTTAATTGGCAGGTTAAGTTTTACTGATATTGCCTTTGGACTTTCGCCCTTATCAAGTAAGGATTGTATTCTGGTTGCATCATTTGGACTGTATTTTTTGGGCCTGCCCCTTCGATTAACAGGTTCAACAAGGATTCCAAGTTCATCTAGGGCATCCATATATTTTTTGGAGATCCTTGTGTAGATACTGACTGGACATGTTATCTTCTCCAGATTGGGGTTGCTGTCGAGTATTTCCATTATCTTACGAGATGAAAGCTGTTCATTAACATATACTTCTAAAACCAAAAAAAATCAGCCCCTTAAACTTTTTATCCTTTTATCATTTCTAGGAATTTTTTAGCCTTTTTGGTCTGGGGTTTTCCAAAGGTTTCAAATTTATTCCTTTCAAACTTAACATCTTTAGGATCAACAGAAAAAACATGTGCTGCAACGTCAATGGGAATATTACCAGTAGTATTTAACAGCACAGCACCTGCAGCATTGGAATTTGTTTTAACATGAAGTCCTTTCATCTTATTTTCCATATCAAATTTCTTTGAAAGTAAATTTTTAATATCGTAGACATATACAATGTTTTCTTTCATATATTCTCTTAGAATATTAACAACATTTTGATCAAAATCATCAAATGCTTTGATCTGATTGGTGTCAAGATTTGGACGAAGGTTAGGAAATGGTCCCGAGTATTTACTCCTTCTATCGTATGATGTTGATAGGTAACATTTCACAATATCCCACAGTATCATGATCCTTGGAACTTCTACAAAGAGTTGTCTTTCTAGTTGTTTCTTGGATTCTATGTCAATTTTAAGTTTAGAATTAAGCTTACCCTGTTTATCCATTAGATTTTCCTTAAAAAGCATGTCATGGATTAGTTCGTCTTGGATATGTTCTCGGTCATATACATCTTCTACCATTTTTATAGCCATTTTTTTAGCTTTTTTAACTGTTTCATCATATATTTGAAGTTTATTCAAATTGATGATTATTTTATCCAGTATTTGACTAAAAACTTTCCTGGCTCTGTTCTCAGCAAGCTTAACATATCCAATGGAAAGCGCTGTTTGTACATGTTTATCATTTATTATTGATGGTTTCTTTCTATGAAACTGCATGAATTCAATACGTGCATTTGAGCCATGTTTATGACGTATTTCCCGTTCATAATTCATCTGATCCTTAGCATCAATATTAACCCGTTTTCGAACCCATCTTTCATCTTCAAAAACCTTAATCACAAGTGAAAGAGTGGTAACAACTCCCCTCTTTTCATGTTTAAGTATTCTTACAATGGTTCTGAATGCCTCCCTTCCCATTGGAGAAAGTTCCGACATTTTAACCATATATTCTCCTGATAATGGGAGATATTTAATTATTTCAAGTCTGTAAACGCCCTGTTGGCTTATTTCAAGTTCTATATTGCTTGAACCACAGTTGCAGTGTCCGTCAATAAAGTTTGATAGTTCGTGACCAGTGAATTTTCCTTTACAATCACCACAACTTAAAATAGCAAACTCTTCCAGATGACCTAATGCAATTTTATGAGAAGCTATAGCTGATTTAACTCGATCTAATATATTTTTTTTGGCAGCAGCATTCATACGGAAGTATTGTGTATGTTTGTTAACATCATACATGTCCTCAACTTTCATCTCGGATTTAGGTGTGCGTCCATATTTCATTAGGGATCTGTAGGGTGTTTTATAACCCTTAATTTCCATTGTGTCCCTTAACTCTATCAGTTCTTCGAGATTATTTTTAAGGTACATATAAATATCAATAAAGCTTTGGAAATCATTAATTTCCTCGGCCTTAATCCAGTTATGTCTTATTCCGTCAAGGAATTTCTCTGCATTACCAATTAAAACTGATTCATTCATTTTATATTTTCACCGATCTCAGCACCTTCAACAGTTAAAAGACTAATATTATCGTCTGTTGCCAATAACATACCCTCAGATTTAATTCCAAAAAGCTTTGCAGGTGGTAAATTTACTAATACAATAACTGTTTTATTTAAAACTTCTTCTGGTGAGTACTTCTGTGCAACACCAGCAACTACCTGTATTTCTTTTTCACCAATATTTACCATGAGCTTTAGGAGGTTCTTTGATTTTTTCACGTTCTCTGCACCGATAATCTTTCCAACTCTAAGATCCATAGCAGCAAAATCATCTATTGATATTTCATCTTTCATAGTTTCTACTTCCTTTAAATTTTCGTAAAGTTCTTCCTTTTCTTTGGTTATTATCTCATCATCCACCTTGGTAAAGATGGGTTTAGCTTCTCCAATTAAATGGCCAGCGGGAATAAATTCTGCAGCATCATCCCAGTTAATATCCCCATTTACATTCAATATTTTCAGTATTTCCTGTGTTTTAACAGGCATGTATGGTATGAGGGTGATAGCCATTGTCTTTGAAAGTTGATTAGCCAGATAAAGACAGTTTACAGCCACATTTTTATTAGTTTTAATAGTTTTCCAAGGTTCTTTATCGTTAAAATATTTGTTACCATATTTAGCGAGTTTTATTATTTCAATTAAACCCTCTCTGAATTTGAATTTTTCTATGTAATCTCCAACTGTTGCGGGTAATGCTTTTATTCTGGATTCAAATTCTTTATCATATTCATCAAACTCTGATGGTTCTGGTATTTGACCATTAAAGAAACGTGTGGTAAATGTAAATGTTCTGTGAAGGAAGTTTCCAAGCACATCAGCCAGTTCATCATTAACCCTTCGCTGGAAATCTTCCCATGAGAAATCTGTATCCCTTGATAACGGGGCATTTGCAATAAGGTAATATCTGAGAGTGTCTGAATCGAATGATTCCAGGAAATCTGATGCCCATATAACCCAGTTTTTACTGGTCGACATTTTCCTGCCTTCAAGTGAAAGATATTCTCCAGCTATTATGGTGTAGGGTAGTTTGCATCCGTATGCCATTAGAAGGGCAGGCCAGAATATGCTGTGATGGTAAATTATGTCCTTACCAATAAAATGTATGGCCTCATCATTCCAGTAATCTTCCCATGGTTTACCAGTTTTTTCAGACCATTGTGCAGCTGAAGATATGTAACCGAGGAATGCTTCTCCCCATACATATATTATTTTACCCTCAGCGCCTTCAAGAGGTACTGGTATTCCCCATTCCATATCCCTGGTGAGTATCCAATCCTTTAATCCTTCCTTTAACCATTGTAATGCATAGTTTTTAACATTTGGTGGTAGTTGGTCATTGGATTCTATCCATGTTAGCAAGTCATCTTGAAAGTGGCTTAGTTTGAAAAAATATTGTTTAGATTCCCTTATTTCAGGTGTACCTTTACATATGAGACATGTTGGTTCTATTAATTGAGTTGGTTCCAGATGTCTTCCACATGATTCACAGTGATCACCCCTTGCTCCTTCACCGTTACAGTGGGGACATATCCCCTCAACATATCTGTCAGGTAAAAATCTTGAGCATTCTACACAGTAGGGCTGTTTTATAATTTTTTCATATATGAAACCCTTTTCATAGAGTTTTAAAAAGAAGTTCTGTGATATTTCATAATGTTTAGGATCGGTTGTTCTTGAGAAGTTGTCAAATGATATGCTGCAAGAATCAAGATCATTTTTGATCATCTCATAGTATCTGCCTGCAACTTCTTTAGCTGGCTTTCCTTCTTGCTCTGCTCGAACAGCTATGGGTGTTCCATGTTCATCAGATGCACATACAAATAGTACATCGTTTCCTTTCATTCGGTTGTACCTTGCATATATATCTGCAGGTATGTAAGTAGATCTTAGGTGCCCCAGATGACACGGACCATTAGCATATGGAAGTGCAGATGTGATAAATACCTTACTCAATCTTATTCCTCCTTATATTAAAGACATAAATGAATTAAAAGATGGATATAGAATGTTATCAACCTTTAAAGTTAAAATTTAAATAAGAATCATAGTCAACGAATTATACCTTCTAATATATGAAATATATTCATTAAATTAGTTTATAATATTCCCTATATAAAATAGTTAAGATCATGATATGGATGTTGTGTTCAAAAAGTAAAATTTATGTATAATAAAAATTCTGGGATAAATCTCATGATGTTGTAAATTTTTCTCTATGATTAAATTAGAGTTTAGAATATAAAAAATATAAATAAAATGACATGATCATTAACTTAAATCTCTTTGGATAACATATGATAATAATCAAATATAATTGGAGTGATCAATTTATGAAAGAAAATCCACATGTTAAACATCCTTATTCCATACTCAAACAATGTAGAGATGAACGTTCTAAGTTAATAATTTGGAACGATAATCTTCTTGAATGGATTGCAAATCATGTTTTAGGTTCCATAATATTTTTTGATATGGCCATAATTATACCATTATTAGCTATCCCTGCACCAGATTATATTAAAGCTATTGTAATAATATTATCAAGTAATTGGATACAGTTATGGGCATTATTTGCATTACAACATACACAGAAAAAGGCGGATGAAGCACGTGAAGTTAAGGCAGATGCAGATCATGAAGCAATGACCCATATCGCAAACCAATTAGATAAATTAATGGAAACCCGATAGGTTAAACTCAATAAAAAACTATAAATAAACATATAAGATAATTTATTTAAAAAAAAATATGGGATGATAAAATCTCCACGGTTTATAACCCAAATTTAAAAACACATTCATGGTATTATACAGGCCCAAGTCCCTCATCAGAAGACTATAAAATAATGAAAGAATATCTAAATCAAAGATATAAGAGAAAAAAGAAATTTAAAGTCAATTTAAATCATAAAAAGTGAATCTTTAATTAAATACAATTATTAACTTTTTTTTACTAAGCAAATGGTACTAAATTATTAAAACATATTAACGCTTAAAAACCGATTATATTCATCAATAGAATTTCATATACCAATTACTTGATAAAAGAAATTTAAATTGTTTTATTATAAATAAAGAATGTATTTTAGATATAAAAAATGGGAGGGTTTCTAATTATTAAAGCAATGATAATAACAAGTAGTCCTAATAAAGATGGTTTAACTGAAAGCTGTGGTGAATCTGCCAAAAAGGGAGTTAAAGAAGGAAATGGTGAATCTTTAATGATTCATTTGAATGATAAAAATATTCTCAATTGTAATGCTTGTGATCATGGATGGGGTACTTGCCTACAAGAAAATCACTGTCAATTAGATGATGATTTTGATGATATCCATAATGCAATGGGTACAGTTGATGCTTATGTTGTCATAACACCAGTATATTGGGGAGACATGAGCGAATCTGCAAAAGCATTCTTTGACAGGTTACGAAGATGTGAATCAAGCTTTGATCCAGCTAATATTAATGATATACAAAATAAACCTTTTATATGTGTGGCTGCTGCGGGTGGTAGTGGAAATGGTACACTTTCCTGCTTATCCAACATGGAAAGACTATTTCTGCACTTGAACAAGATGAACTATAAAAATATTACAAATTTTGATTATATAGGGATCACCCAAAGAAACAAGAGTTATATGTTAAATGCAATACATGACAGTGCTAAAAAAATGGTTTTAGGAGATTAAATAAAAAAATTAAGTATCTAATATTGGAATCGGATATATGTCTACTTAGCCATATGTAAAATTTCTTTTCTAATATTTTAGATACCTTAATAACTTCTTTTTTTAAATTATATGATAAAATATGGATTTATTTATCAATAATCCTATAATATTTTATCCAAGATATATTAAACGAAACAAGTTAATTATGAAAATTAAATAAAATTACAATCATAATAAGATAATCCTTGTAATGAAAAATATTGATGTGACTAATATGATTGTTATAAAAAATGATAGGAATATAATGGGCAATGACTGTGACGTTGTTATGTAATATATTAAAAAGAAGATGAATGTTAATATCTCAACTTTAGTGAATAGACTTAAATTACGCTTATTTTGGTTAACTGCTTCTTTATTTTTATCTGTTATTTTTACATTGGAAATAAGTGATAATATGGAAACATTTACACTCTGTGGATAATAAGATGCGATGGTCATAAATGCATAGAGTAAAATACTTATTTCTGGTAGAAAAATGATTATATCTTTATTTCCCCAACTATCGATTTCCCCAATTGCATTGTAATGTGTTGGAACCTGTTGGGGAATTTGATTCCATCGGGTGTAAACAAAGATAATTATCCCAACTAAAAGTAGAAATCCCATTATTTCCAAAGCAATTTGGTACTTAGTATATTTTAACTTCAAAGTGAGATTCTCCCTAACAGGCAAAATACTATCTTATTTAATGTTTCTTTTCTGTTCAATTACTATATTCGAAAATATTTAATATTTAAAATATTCCCATAAAAGTTCCAATATCCCCTTTATTTGAAATTGCTTAAATTGATAATTCAATATTAAAATGTCTCATTAGTCTTTTATAGATAGTAAACTGTTTATTAAAAATCAAGAAAAACAAAGTGAACATAACCAAAAATAGTAAATAACCGGAATTATTCACAGGATAAAAAGCAAAGAATATCCAACAAAAATCGAGTACAAAAAAAGATTTCAATGCACCAAAACCGCACCAAAAAACATGAATAACAGATCTAAGTGCATTAATGAAATAGTAAAAATGAGGTTGATTAGAACTTCCATTTTTTTGATAAGAAAATGATTGCATATAATAGACTAACATAAGTAATAATAAATAAAATTATTATAATCCACCCTTGCCATGTTATTGGAGCTTCCCTTTTCCACCATTTGAGTTCTTTGGAGTTAGTAGCAAACCATGGTTCTTTAATAATCCTTTTCATCAAATTTTAATTTATTTTGTCTAAATATTAAGGTATAGGATAAAAGGAGAATCATAACAAAAATAACAAAAAAAATGGTAAGGTACTGCATAGCAAAGAAGCAAGATTGGAATATATAACTATTGAGCTGTTTAATTCCATTCAAGGCTGTTATAATCCAATAATTACCATTTTCCAGTTTATATTCCTATTTTCATTCCCCTATTAATTAAGCAACATCCTCATTAAATGATTCAAAAGGTTTGGTTTCCTTTTTTGGTATTCTTTTTCCAAGAAAGCCCCCAATGGTTCCAAAAACAGCACCTATAACTATTATACCTAGTGAACCAATTAAAAGTGAAATAATAATATCAGTACTATTCGTCATAAAAATTGTAGAAATACCCGCAATTGCCATTGAAATTATTCCCACATAAAGTCCATATCGAATTTTTCTTTCTTTAGCAAAATAAGTAGCTATAAATCCTCCAATTACTATTATTATAAAAGCACCATAAGGACCAATTTTGGAGTCAAATAAATATGTAACAATTAATATAAAAATTATTCCCGTAATTATAGTTACAATCGGATTTGTAAAGTCTAATTTTACCATAACTCCCCCTCCCCTTTTTAATTATATCCAAATTTATAAAACATTCTTCATTATATACTCTCTATTAAAATATTTTATTCATTAATCATTTCCTAACAAATCCATATATTTCATTATATATTCAGTTGTTGCTATCCTGATAAGATTGGATTTGCTTACTGTGTAAATGAATGTGATTCATTGAATATAAAATATAATCAACTATTAAATGGTGAAAACATTCACGTAACAGAATTTATACACGAATGTGAAGAGTTACTCATGAAATTTAATGGTTTAAACGATCTGGGAGAATCAAACGAAATCAATAAATCAATCATGATTGGAACACTTAAAAATATGATTGTACATGTTAAGAAGAACTATCTTAAAAAATGAACCAATAAAATCATCCTTAAATCTAATTATTTAATTCTTAATAGTTTAAAAGTAATATAAACATCTATTAAACCTAATTTAACCAAAAATATAAAATCTATGAAAATATTTTTTTAAATTATTTTTATTATTAATCGAATGCTCTCATAATCTACTTTATCTTTGAGGTGCATAAGAATATCATGGTTTCAGTAGCATTTATAAATCCCCTCTCTGATGAAGGAGAGATTATAGTTCGAGAACTTGGAGACTTTGGAAGGGTATTATCAGATAATGATGATTTGATGCAGATTGTTACAGGTAGTAGATCACAAGAAATATCAAATGATTCTTTTATTCCCCGAAACTATGTTGATCTGGCAATTAAAAGGATTGAATGGTTTGTTAAGAAAAAAAATGACCGAAACTTTGATAACAATCAATACGATTTTTTATTCAACACAGAAATCCTAAAATTTGATGTTATTGCATTTTATCTTCTATGTCAAGCAGTAGGAGTTAAATACGGACCAAATTCCAGAGAAAGTAGAGTAATGGTTGAATCTCAAGGTAAACTCATTGAATATCGTCTTGAAAAACTTTCAAAAAATGTAAGAGAGGAAGTTGTAACAAACATCCTTAATAGCTTAATAAGTTCCACACATATTAAATGGACTTTCTTTGAAGATCTGATAAGCACCAAGAAATTAAAGCTTCAAGATCTGATACTAGATCAAGGGGAAATAGTACTTGACAAGGATGATTTCCTAGAAAGATTCAGTCATAAGATACATGGTAGGAAACCAGAAAAAATGTATGAAGCCCTCATTGGTGATCGTATCAAAGAATTAGTTATGATCAAGATGGTTATGCAAAATACTGAAAATTATATTTTAAAAGTAGGTGAAAAATCAGATAGGGAAATAGAACCCAATCCCATCTTATTGGAACTTGCAGATAAAATATCTGATGTTCTTGCAGCTTCTGTACGTAGTTATGGAATAGGTGGAAGTTATAGAGGAAATGTTAAGGCCTCAGCATTGAATCCTAAAGCATTTCCCCCATGTGTAAAAAAGGTTATGGAAGGAATGAAATCGGGTGGACGTAATGATGCTATTATCATGTTTTTAACACCTTTCATATCATATGCACGTTTATATCCCTCTGTTTTCAGTGAAAATATTACCAAGCAGATATCGGATATTGATCCATCACTCTCAATTGTACAAAACGAAGTTCTTCCCCTAATATTTGAGGCCGCAGAAAGATGTACACCACCATTATTTGAAGATCAGCCCCAAGATAAGGTGAATCTAAATGCAAAACTAGGATTTGGTATGCATCAAGATCCTGATCTCAAAAATGAGGGAGAAACAATATGGTACACTCCAATGAGCTGTGAAAAGGTTAAAATACATCTTCCAAGTCTGTGTAAACCAGATGAAAACTGTAAAAAAATTGGCAATCCATTATCATATTACAATATGATGATATGGAAGGTTAGAAAAGAAGCTAAAACAGAATCAACAACAGATAATAAAGAATAAAAATATAATAGAAAAAAATTTAAAGAGATGATAAAAATCGAATATTTAACCCCTGCAAGTCCAGAAGAGCGGAAAAGATATTATAGGGAAGAATGGGATATTAAACAGGTCCCAGATTTCATAGCTCATTCTATTCAGGAAAGAGAATTTGGTTTTGACCATGTTGGAAGAGGACCCAACGACAGATACAAGGTCTTTAGAAATCCCGATTTACTGAAACGTTTTCTAAAAGTTAGAACACCATTTGCAGCATATTGTTCTGTTGCATTTTATGATAAACCACGAAGAAGAGATAAATGGACCAAAGCAGAACTAGTATTCGATGTAGATGCCAAAGATATACCCATACGTACATGTGAATGTGAAGGTGTATGTGAGATCTGTTTAAACGAAGCTAGAGAAATTGTATGCGGAATCATCGATACATTAAAGGAAGATTTGGGATTAAAAAATATTCATATAGTTTATTCGGGACGGGGATATCATGTCAGAGTTTTAGATGATGATGTTACACATGTCAACAGCGATGTAAGATCCCAAATAGTTAAGTATATTGTTGGTGCTGAGGTACCAGAAAATGAATACAGTTTGGACTATGAAAAGGTATCTTATGAACATTTTGTGATCCCATTTGGATATCCTAATGTGTTCACTGAACGTGTTAAATATTCAATTCTTCATCTAAACGAACATTCTAATCTAGATGAGGTTAATAAAAAACTTCTTAAGGATGTATTAAAGTATAGACCCCTAATTGAAGACAATAACTGGGGAATGTTTAAAAACAAAATAGGACCACTACGTTACAAAAAAGTTGTAAATGGTATTGCATCAATGAACATGAGTCTTGTAGATGCTAAAGTATCAATAGATCTTAAGAGAATATTAAGACTTCCATCTTCCCTGCATTCAATGGTAAGTATGAAGTGTACCGAAGTGAAAAATATTGAGACCTTCGACCCATTCAAGGAAGCAGTACCCAAATTTGTTTATGAGAGAAAATAATAATTTATCCCAATATATTAAACAATAATAAATGGAATTTTATTTGTTTAGAGGTTAAAGCATATGGACAATACAATTAAAGCACTCCTGATTGTGGTTGTTTTATTTTTAATAATAGGATTATTAACCAATACAACTAACAATACACAAGTAAAGTATCCTTCAATATTATCCCCACAAAATGACACATACAATAATTCGGATTTGATCAGTCCACATGAAGCAATTGCAATTGCAAATCAAAATATACCCGCATTTGGCCAAGTTAGATATGGTGTTGTATTAATTCCTAATGGCCAAAATTCATATTATATAGTAACACTATATGGAAATGATGCAAGTTTGAACAGTTATGGTCAAGTTATAGTAGTTTCTAAAGTTGATGCTAAAAAAGGACAGTTTTTAGGTTCAACAGTTTAAATATTCAATCTCCTCTAATTTTGGATAAATAATTTTTAAACTTCTATATTTTCAGAACCATAATTTCTAGCGATATTTTTTTCACATTTTTGATATAACAATTTTATTATTAGTAATATATTTTTATAAGCAGTTGTAAATCATGTCATGAAATACTATTTTATTTAAAAGGTTTCTATTTGGTTGTAAAAGTAAAATTCAGTCATAATAATAAAAGATAATAAATATCTAGTTTATTGAGAAATTAATTTATAATTAATATAAACTATTGAATTGCTATTACAAATTAATAAATAATTTATTCTTTGAAAAACTATTTTAATTGAAAGACCCCTTTAGAGTTATTTATATATATCTAAATAGTTCAAATTAAAAATTGGTAATTGATCTTGCAGAATATAACAATAGGCTTGAAAGGAAGACCATCTGTCATCAATTTCTCCCAATAAATTGTTGCTTTCTTTCAGATGAAGTCATGTTACTAATTAGGGATATGGAAAATAGTAAAAACTCAAATATCCATGCATTATGACTTATAATCCTTGGATTATACTGATCATAACTACCAACCCAACTAGTGTATCTAAGGGAGGTAGTTCTTCCATTACAACTGAATTATTGTACAGTAGCGACGGTAAATATCACGACCCCACAAACGGTGTAGTACCTTACACAAGTTCTGCGAACTTTAAAGCCACTAAAGGAACCATTTTAAACTATAAAATCATTGGCGTAGGGATAAATCGACATGTAGTTTTGTTATATTTCTCAAAAGGTAAATCAACATCTACACTAACGAATTAATCTCACCGAGCATAACTTTTGTAACTGCAAAAGTAGATGGCCAACTAGTAACAACATCGGTAACCATAAAATAAAAGCCAATTTCGCCTGTAAACACTCCATAATCCTATAAAAAAATATTTAAAAAAAATTGGGATATTTAAAAAAATCTCATTATCTATTTTTTTTAAAATACAAACTGGAATAATTCATTTTTTTATCATAAAACCATTGTACGAGTAATGGATATACTCATACTCAAAATAGCATGGATATATAATGAAATTGATGTATAACTTTATCAATTTGTATTAAATTATTTTCAAAATAAAATCAAATAATGTCAACAATTTTATTGGATGTTTAATGAGACAAAGCGATAGAATTTGTAACGAAACTTAATTCAGTTCATTTTAATATATACCTTTATGAGTTAATTGACGATTATGGATACAAGAATAAGAAAAAAATATCTTTGAATGTGTATCAACCATCTAATTCTTTATTAACAGGTTTTACAGGAGAAAGATTTGTTAATATAAAAAGTGAAGAACTTTACATCGTTTATATTACAATTATAACTCTATTACCTGCAAGTGCAGGAGGATTAATTGTTTATAAATGTAATGAATTCATTATTAAAAAAGGAATTTTAATATACTTGAGTTTATCAACTGCAATAGGTAATGTAAGAAAATCCCGGCATATAAGTCAATGAAGCTTATAAAAACTTCCATGAACAATTAAGACGTTCATTAAAAACTAAAAATTGAAAAAAATAAAGAGTAAATCTACCCAATAATAATTTTTTTGCCAATAAATTATTTGTTAAAAAAATGGTCCTAATTTCAATTCTATAATTTTTTGGTTGAAAAATGTGGCAAAATTTTGTTTAGTTTCTTCTATTAATTTATTTACCATTTCATCGTTTAGATATGTAGGGTAGTCGAATTCAATTGTTATGGCGAAATAAGTTTTATCACTCTTTTCTATTGCTTTACTAAAGTAAGTTTTTGCATTTGGATTTTCGATATTCCAAACTTTTAAATATTCCTCAAGCATTGCAAGATTCTCACCAAAGCTTTTCTCTATTGAAAAATATATAAACCACCTAGCTTCAAAAGGTACATCTTTAACTAATTCTGTATGTTCATATTTTAAAATAATATCTACCATTTTACCACATCTTTGATCTGTTTAATTAAATAAATAATGTAATAATACAATTATGAATTTTAAAGTAGATATAAATAATTTTAATATAATCCCTAGTGGATATTTAATGGAACAAAACAAAATCTACACAACCACAAAAGACATCCATTAAAGATTGAAAATAAAAAAAGTAAAGGGTAATTTTTAGGTTACTATTGTTCATGATTACTTCGCAGGTTATTGCATTTATGTGCTACCGGTAATTTTAGATTTAACTTCGTCATAGTTGCATTAAATGTATTTTTTAGCCCCTTAGATTTTTT
>PMGM01000044.1 GCA_003158115.1 Methanobacterium sp. | reverse complement strand
CAGATGGATGTAGAGTAATAACAGAATGAAATTAATTCTTTATTAATTTTTTTTAAATTATTTTGATTTGAATAGTAATTTTTTATTTTTTTTGAATATCTCTAATAAATGAATTAATAATAATATAAAATTAGTAAACCAAAATTATAAAAATTTTAAAAAAAAATTCAAAATGAAAACAGTGAGTAAGGGGATTAAATCCCACTTTACTAATCTGTACAAAGTTTTTCCTTTTTTTACTCAGACGTTTGCAAGTGGATCTTCCTTCTCACTACTACCCTTGTAAGGAACTGGTAATCCCATTGCTTTTCGCTCATCAATAACCTTCATAGCTTTCTCTTTTTTAGATTTAGCTAGTTTGGTGAGCATTTCAAGACCAAATTTACCTTCATCAATTGGTTTGAGTTCAATAGCACCAGCATCAACAGCTTGTTTGAAAACAGTTTCACCAATATCGGTTCTGACCTGAATTGCAGACCAATTATCAGGAGCACCTATTGAACCGGTTGATATATCAGACAGTTCGGAAACTAAGTCAAGACAAACCTTGCATCCATTTTGTTCATATCCATGTGTTTCTTTAATAGGGAAGCTTATTAAATCATCCTGAGTCTTGATCCAGAATTTTCCTTTCCCTATATCCATTTTCTCCACTAAGTCAAAGTCCACTCCAGCTTTAGCTGAAATAAACGTTTTTAATGATTCAAATGGGAAGTTTTCGGTACAACAAATTCCTATATCCAGTGCAATTTTATCTGCTAAAAATCTAACACCAAATGGGTAGGACTGCATTTTTCTAATACCCATAGTCTGACAAGGAATGGTAACAATACCAACTTTTT
This sequence comes from Methanobacterium sp., assembly GCA_003158115.1. Lineage (GTDB taxonomy): Archaea > Methanobacteriota > Methanobacteria > Methanobacteriales > Methanobacteriaceae > Methanobacterium_B. The sequence continues at coordinate 24,929 of PMGM01000044.1, read as the reverse complement.
CAAGACCATATTGTCTTACAGCTTGTTTAAGTACCCAATTGTTTGGGGATATTGTGTATTTAGTACCTGCTGCAGCCATAACTTCATCGGATGAAAGTGCCACTACTGGGTTAGGTTTCCACATTTCATCTGAAGGCCCCGCAACCACTGCACCATCTATGATTTTCTCATCAAGAGCAAAGGTTAAAAGAGCAGTTACTATTCCACCATCCTGTGAAATTCCCTGGATCTGTTTATCGGTTGATCTTCCAAGAGTAATTTGTTTGTATGTTCCTAAAACCATTTTTTACAACCTCCTATAAACCTAAATCCTTATTTATCCGATCGGCTGGCCACCAGCTTCTTGGACACTGGATGTAACATACACCACATTTTACGCATCTGTCTTCGTTGAGTTCGGGTCTTCCATTGGTCATGGATAGTGCACGGGTCTGACAAGCCATTGCACATGTTCCACATCCTATACACAGAGCTTGGTTTACTATTTTATATTGTAGATCTGATCCTCCAGCTTCGGTGTATCCTGCTAGATCTATCATAGGCTGTAGGTAATCCATATCACCGTTAATTACAGCAACAACAACCTTTGCGATTATTTCTGGTGATGGAGGACATCCTGGTACAGCACAATCAACTTTTACAAGATCTCCTACGGGCACAAACGATTCATGATTTGGCTGGGCTTGCTGTCCACCCCTTGAATATCGAGTGAAACACCCGGTTGCAGCACAGGAACCGAAAGCCACTAAAAGTCCAGCTTTTTCTCTTGCTTCCATGAGCTCTTTAACACTGTGTTCGTCTTGTAAACATACTGAACCTTCTACAAGTACAAGGTCCATCTCTGGCATTTCCCATACATCTGCCAGTGTTTGTCCATAAACTATTTCCACCATATTGGTGAGTAATTCGGCTAAAATGTCGTAGTTTTCACTGAGCGACATAATGTCCCCGGTACATCCTGATAAGTGGACATATCCGATTCTTGGTTTTGCTTTTTCTTCAGCCACCTTCTCAACCTCCTCTTTTGAAGCTAGTTCTTTTGGTTTTGCCTCCATTCCTAAAAATTGCTTAATTTTGGCTAACATTGGCTAAACCTCTATTTCTTTTAAAATTATTTTTATGGCCTCGGGAATTGCATCTTCCACACTCTTTGTTAAACCCAACTCAATGTCGGGGGCAGAGACAGATTCTGGTTGGCATCCAACTACCATGACTTCGCAAACCTTACTCAGATCGTGTAGAGGTTGATTTACCGGCCAAGAGTGCACATTTTCATATGCTCCCTTAGGAAGTTCATCAACACTGAACACTCTGATGGTTCCTGGTTCTGCACCGAACTGAACAATGTCCACTACTATCAGCTTTCTCCATGATTCATGAGGAAGTGAGAATACAAAATGTGGACCACCAGTTCCGGCGTCTAATGTCATAGTATTATCTGGAAGTGGTTTTTCCTTTGAAAGCTCATTTAAAGCGTCTATCACTGCTGGTCCAAATCCATCGTCCTTGAACAAGATGTTTCCACAGCCAATTACTAATATCTCTGCATCGTATGGCATGTTAATTCCCTTAAATCCTTACCATTTCGTTTTTAAGTACGCTCTTATCTTCATCGTCAACTACAATCACGTGGGTTGCGCATGAAAGACAAGGATCGTATGCTCGTATTACATGAGGTCCGAAATCATGATGGAATCCTTCGGTTGCTGGTCCCATTGTTGGAATGTTCCAAGTAGTTGGGACAAGGCAGCTGTAGAATTGTGTTTTACCGTCGGCTATTTGGGCCATATGTACATCCATTCCCCTAGGACCTTCAATTGCGCCAATACCAAGCTTGTTAGTACCAGTTATATCATAATCAGCCATTACAGGAGCAGATGTGTCCAGTTCAGCAAGTAAGTCAACAATTTTAGATATGTTAGTTTTCATTTCCATTGCTCTTGCAACGTGTTGAGCAACTACACCTTCACCAGTATAGCTTCCAAAGACTGCTGCTCGTGCTCTAGGTCCTACTTCTACATTTCTACCATCGTAAAGAGGTATGGTTGAGCATGCTCTTTTTCCTACTTCTGGGTCATCGTACCAAGTTTCTGGCATGATTTCTGTGAACCTGTCGAGATCGAAATTGGTTCTGTCACCGTAAGTATGATCTGTTGCTAATGTAGGTGCATGAGTAACTCCTAATCCTGCTGGGAGGTCTTTATCTGCGACTAATCCTACTATAAGATCAACATGTGCATCTATTTTTGGTATGAGTGCTTTTGTTCGTGCGTATAACCTTTTTCTTGCTAGTTCACTAATGTTACTAGCCATTCCACCGATTCTAACATCTGATGGGTGTATACCTTCTCCGGCAACCATATCAACTACGTACTGTACTGTTTTCCTAATCTCTGAAACAGAGTTTATGGCGGTTGCCATCAGGTTTTCTGGTACGAAGTCGGTTGCGATCAAGAAGTGGTGTATTGCATGGCTGTTAACTACATGAGCTGCTAGTGTAAGCTCTCTTAACTGCCTAGCTGCTTTTGGTATTTCAATACCTAAAGAGTCGTCTATAGCTTCTACTGATGCTAGGGTGTGAGGTATAGGACAGACACCACAGATTCTCTGTACTATTACAGGTGCTGTTTCAGGTACTTTGCCTGTTACTATTTTCTCAAGACCTCTAACAGGAGTAATACTAAAGTATCGCCCCTTAGTTACGATTCCTTCATCATCGACGTCCATGACTAATTCTGCATGTCCTTCCTGTCGTGACGTTGGCGATATAACTATTTTTTCGCTCAAATGTATCACCTCTTGTTTTTATATAATCTTTTGAACATCAATATTTCTCTTGATTATATATTATATTATAACCTTTTCTTTGAAGGTTAAAGTGCAAAATATATATATCATGAGGAACTAAACTATGAGTTCCATATTGAAGTCGCTGAAATTTTGATTATAAGTTACAATTAGTATGTGATTGCAAAAATATATTATCATAATACTGTTTCCCAGACGATTAATTGGGCAATGCATAATTATAAATCTAAATATCAAGATATAAAAATACTGAGTAATACAAAAAAGTTGATGTCACTAGAAATAACTAAAAAAAGTTGAACAGTGATTAAACAAGAATACTAATTCGATATAATTGACTTTAATGAGTGAAGCTTGGCAGTTTATAATTAAAAAGCCTATGCATCATAGATTATACATATTAAAAAATAAGTACTGTATTGGATCCAGTAGCAGGTCTGGACTTTCAAAAACAGTTCCTCACTATACATAACTACGTTCAACAAATGTATTAGTTCCTGCTCATGGGATTGCTTAATAAGAATAATTCTTAGAAAGTACCGGAGGATGTTATTAATGGTTGAAATGGTTGAAACAGATATTAAATGTTGCAAAATAATATCTGAAGATGTTAAAGACGCAGTGGTCCTTGAAGGATCACCAGAGTTAGGACTTATAGGTAACATACTAGGATGGTTACTTGTTGAAGAACTAAAAATGAAGCAGATTGGTTACATAGACTCGAAAGATTTTCCACCACTCGCAGTTCTTTACAAAGGTATTGCTATTCATCCTTTCAGAATTTACAGTAGTGATGGGATAGTTTTATTCTTATCAGATTTCATAATACCACCTACAGTTTCATATGACATGTCCAATGCAATAGTTGATTGGATGGAAAAAAACAATAGTAAAGAGTTAATAACTTTCAATAGTATGGTTGTAATGGAAAAAAGTGACTCTGTAGCAGCAGCTGCTAATTCAGAAGATTCTCTTAAAAGATTAGGCGATTTAGATCTGCCAATACTGCCATTCGGAAATGTTAATGGTCTTTCAGGATCACTCTTAACAAGAACAGCAACCAGAGATATTCCAGCATCATGCTTGTTTGCAGAGGTATTAAATCAGTATCCTGATCCGAGAGCTGCAGCTAGTTTAGTGAATGTTTTAAATAAGATGTTGAATATAGAAGTGAATGCAGAACCACTCTTAAAAGAGGCTGATGAAATAGAGGATAGACTCAAAGAACTAGCAAATCGCGTTCAAAAAGAGCCAGAATCACCAATTTACAGTTAATTCAAAAGGGCCCGTAGCCTAGTTGGATAGGGCGTCGGACTTCTAATCCGAAGATCCCGGGTTCAAATCCCGGCGGGTCCGTAATTAACTTTTTTAATAGTATTGTACATACCACTTTGTACAAGATAAGGTACTGTAATTTAAATAGAATCTACTTCCCGTATTATATTTGTCTAAAACTAACGAGAAGTAAAATAAAAACTATATGGGCCCGTAGCCTAGTCAGGATAGGGCATCAGACTCCTAATCTGAAGGTCCCGGGTTCAAATCCCGGCGGGTCCGTTCATAATGATTTCATAAGATTCTATTTTAACAAGACCCACTTCTTATAACTTGATAGATCGGTACAAAAATAGTTCAAACAAAATTTTAAATTAAAAAGGGCCCGTAGCCTAGTTGGATAGGGCGTCGGACTTCTAATCCGAAGATCCCGGGTTCAAATCCCGGCGGGTCCGTTAATTACTTTTACATAATGCTATTTTAATAATGTCCACATATTTACAGGCACTATCTAATTAGTACTAGTAAATAAAAAAATTGACTGACAACATTTAAATAAAAAAAATAAAAAAAATTTATTCTTGTTTTGGAAGAACAGGTCTGTTTTTTTGTGATTCAGCTTTTATGAAAGATCCTAGAATTCCTCCAACTACTGCCAATACTATTTCTAAAATTAAAGGTTCAATTTGGCTTGTAATTAAAAGTCCTAATACTGCACCATATCCCATTGAAGCATAAATAATCAAAATAATTACAAGGCCTACTAATCCTGCGATTATTCCAAAAATAACACCATTAAGTGCTCCTTCCTTGAAATTGCTTCCAACCATGAAACCTACTGCAAGTCCTACTAATAAAAACATGGTTGCTGAACTTTGGCTTGATAAAGTCGATAACACATAAAGTATTATAACAATAATTACACCAATCAATATTGGTCTCCATTTAATCATATCTTTAATCATTTTTTTCACTCCTATTATTTAATTAAAATTACTTGAACATTAACTTAAAGGTTTTCCAGATTTATACCCAAATCCAAAAAAACCTTTTCGATTTAAATAACAATCTATTTTTAAATAGTCACTAAGTAGTTAATATATCTAATTTTTAGAATTTACCAGTGTAATTAAGATTATAATTATTGATAAAATAGAACAGATAAAAAATTGAAAGTATACTTGAAACATTGCTTATCCTACTATGTGATAGAGTTGTTGGAATAAAACATTCTAATCTACATAATTATCTATGGAAAAGCTTAGGATGGCTCTCTTTAATTCCACAATTTAAAAATAGATTTGTTAATAAATTTATCCAATAAAATTTCACTATATTAATAGAAAAATAAAAAAAAATAGATTTGGTATTATCTTAGAATATTCCTATCAATTTTGCGGAAGGTTTCGTCCTAAAAATTGCATTAATAATGTGACAACGATAAATCCACTGATAATAACTCCAAAAGTTGTAATTACGTCTGACATGATTTTACTTCCTAATTTTTTTTAATTATAAATTTACTATAAAAAATATAAGTTCTCATGATTAATATGTTTTTGCAAGTTAATGTATTAATTTAATCTTCTTTAATTACTGTTTGTGCACTCTCAACAAATTTTATTAATGTTTTCATTTCATCTGTAAAGTTTTCGAAATCGCTTGCAGCAACCAAAACAACTACCTGGTTCTCTTTGAACATATCAACATCTTGGGAAATGATAACAAGTTCACCTTGTACCTTTCCACATACACCTACACTTGTTTTCAGATCCATTTTTAGATCACACCCTATGAACATATTCCTATAACCCAATATAAATTAAATGTTTTTTATTTCAACCTACCAATTTTTAACAAAATTTTTGTTGATTTAATTCAAGATTATTTTTAGGCAGTACTATCTCACCATACTTACCTCCACCACCTGCCTTAATTTCAAGGGTTTTATTTCGGAAAGCCTTTATAACTGAAGCTACCTTGGGATCAACTTCTGTAACCTCTTCCATTGGTGCATGTATTAATGCCGTGATCTCATTATTGAACCGTCCAACCATTTCTTTCCATATCTTCTGTACAAAAACAGTTGTAACCCCCTTCCCATGTGTGATACTTATTATCTCTGCAAGTGGAAGTATGTGAATATATGGTGGCCTATGCATAGGGTGATGTGGTTCTTCCCAACTGGAAAGCTCATGTATCCTGTAATCAACACCCTTCTTTATTTTACCTCCACATGGACATCGCATCTTCATCTTAATTGCCTCTTCAATAGAGTATTGGGTAAAGCATTTTGAACATGCAGTATGATGATATTTTCCAAGTCTAGGATCGAATCCATAATTTGCTTTTATTTTCTTATCTAAAATTGAGTCCCTGACACCATCAAATGATAACTTTTTAATTTCAAGTTCGTTAAACTCTCTACCTAATCTGTGAGGCCATGGAGAATGTGCATCTGAATTAGTTAAAAATGATATGTTCTCAAGTTCTTCAATCTTATCTGCCATATCAGAATCTGCTGAAAGACCCAATTCCAGAAAATCAGGCATTTGACCATAACTGTCTTTAATACTGTCATATTCTTTGTAAATACTAGTCCATGGAGTAAAAGCATGGGCAGGACCAATTATGCAACCATTCTGATGGGCAATCTCTATTATTTGAGATCCATCCATCCTAACCCGCGGCCGTCCATCAGAATCCATATTACCCTTCATCTGCCCCCGTGTTTTCATTGCTGATTCAATTGAAGGGAATATTATAAGATGGTGGACTCTTTTAATATCCTCAACCTCGGTTGTTAGAATAAATTTAGATTCCTCTTCTGATGAACTTGCTTCAGGAACCCTAGCACTTTCTTTTAAAGAAAAAATTCCGTCAGAGGATTCTTCAAGGGTTTCTTCTAAAATTTTGAGCCATTTGAGATGGAGTGCATCACCAGTAGCAACAAGATCAAGTCCTTTAAGTTTCGCTTGAGGGGCCATAACCGGCGGTTTCATATTTTTAGATGTTGCTATTGAATAACAACCATGTATGTGTAAATCAGCGTTTATTATCATTTTTATACCCGTTATTTATTTTCTAATATAATTTATACTTCATATTAGAAATAGGATTTATAGGTTAATATTATTGGGTATTTAAAAAAAATAGAATTTAAAATTGAATATGAAATAAAAAAATATGAAAGATGTTTGGAAATGATTATCCAATGTAGCGAAGATCTTCTTCACCTTGGACAATATTCATTCTCTCACTCATTTCCCTTTCCATCTGTTGAGCTTTAGATATCATTTTTCTGGTTTCTTCTGCCCGTTCTTCAAGTTTTGCAATATCTAATTCGACATTTATCAATTTCTGGAGTACTGTAAGTACTGCTTTAGATGCTTCAGCATCAATGAAGTACCCTGGAGTTTCGCCCATTAAACATACACCCATCATGCCATTTGACATTCCAAGCCCTAATATAAGACCAGAAGCCCCTATAATTCCACCATCTGCAGTTCTTAAAGCTACATCATGTGTCTTTAACATTTCTGCAAGTTCCATATTGGTTGCTGCACCAAAAACCTTTGGTTTATCCACAGGTTGGCCAGTTCCAAGACCACCTAATGTATAGATCTGTTTGACGCCATGCTTTCCAACAAATTCAATAACTGCGCTACATATCTCATACTGACCTTCAGGACTAAGTCCCTGAGTATTCCCTACAAGGATAATATAATCTTGTTTATCTTCCCCTTGTGATTTAAGGTAATAAAACTCATTTTTCATGGGTTCGATTATACCGTTCTCATCCACAAAAACTTGTGGTGGAAATGCAGGTGAGTAAAGTTCAGCAAATTTAACTGCATTCAACTCGTGGATCATATGGTCGGCAACTAATTTACCTACATGACCAATGCCTGGAAGAGCTTCGATGAATATTGGTTCTTCTAGAACCACGTCTTCCATGATTTTAATAAAAGTCTCTTTCATCTAACCAACTCCTTTTCGCTCTGCGAGAGCTGCTTTTTAAGCATACGCCTATATTTACCGTATTTATCCTCAGGAGAATATTTGGGCGGGTAGATTACACCAACCTCTCCCCCGCAGGGGCATTTGTCGGTGAGGGTGTACTCCCCACAGGACTTGCATTTTTTCATTTTAAACTTCATTCAAGTTCTCGTTGGAAGGTGCCTTCGCCTCCTTCCTCTAAAACAACTTCTATGGCTTTATCTGCAGCTTCTTTAAGAATAGTTTCTGCTGTGATATAATCTGAAGATTTTACCATTAACCTGTATCTTGGGGCTCCAACACACTGAACGGAAATTTCATCACCATTTATAGCGCTTAATGCTTTTTTGATTACATCTACCCCATTGTTAGAATAGGATTTAAGATCAATATATCCAGTTATATTAACTTCCGGAGGGGAAATATTCTTTTTAGCGACTTCTGTTATTGCATTAGCCCATTCTTCAGTCATACCACGTTCTATGAGAGGTTTTGCTCCTTCTTCAGCCCCTATTTCAAATGCACCATAGAGGTCTCCGAATTCCTCCATAATTCCATAGCCCACTTCTTCATAACCCACATCGAGATCCTTTCCGAGAATTTTTGCAGAAAATTCAAGGAGTTTCTCGGCCTTCTGTTCTATTTTCCATTGCTGGATTTTCCTTGTACGCTGGTCTTCTCTTATCCTTTTAAGTGAAACATCAACGTGGCCCTTTTTAGGATTTACACGAAGAACTCTGGCAACGATTTTTTGATTTTCCCTGACATAGTCCCTTATGTTTTTAACCCAACCAGATGAAACCTCAGATATGTGTATAAATGCTTCTTTACCATCATATTCTTCGAGGCTACCAAAAGCACCGTAGTTCAAAACTTTGTGAACAGTTCCTACTACCAGATCCCCTTCATCCGGCCATTCTTTTCTCATTCTTACCATTAGAACACCTATAATATATTTAGAATATATTATCAATCATTAAATAATAAATTCAATTATTTTGAATAAAGATTTAACTCAGAATTAGTTGTTTACTAATTGAGCAAATCTATTAATTTTAACCTAATTAGTCCATGACTTCAACGATCTGAGCAGTTATCTCAGACTTTCCACCCTTTGGTTTTACAAGGGTTTTGCCACATATTATGCACTGTACATTGGATGCAGCATGGTCGAATACTATTTGCTGATTTCCACAGTCCACACATTTGACTTTTAGAAAATTGCTTCTTTTATTTCTGTAACTTACCATAAATACTCACCTACATTACGAATTCTACTTTACCTGCTCTGAAAGAAGATCTCTTTATATGAGACTTTCCACATTCCTTACATTTGTATCTAAGGTCCAGTTTTTTGATCGGCTTGTTTCTTGATGGTAGTGGTCTTGGGTAACCCCTGTATCCACTTGTAATCCTTCTAAACTGCCTCTGACCCCATTTGAGCTCACTAGCTTTTCTTCTTTTTGCTTCTAATACTTCGTGAATTGTATGTTTTTTACAGCTTGGACAGTAAGTTCTCCTTTCTTTAGGAATCTTCATATGATCACCTCTTAAATGTAAAAATAAGTCGTGCAATTAACCTTCATAATTAATATGCTCTTTTTTAAAACTTATTTAAACTGAATATTTTTATTATGCAGTTATTGTACTTCTTTATAAAAAGTCCAATTAATGTATTAATTTGTTTATCAGTTATAGTTTATTTATATGTTTGTATAATTATTCCTTTGTTATTTTTCACAAGGATCTTTGCATTGGGCTCGGGTATGGTTATAAGATCCTGGGGGAATAATGGTCCGTAAACATTCTTATCAACCCCAATGATTGATGGAAGTTCTTCTAGGATCATCAAAGTTTTAATATAGCTTTTTTCAGAGGTTTCCCCTTTGTTGTGGTTTATAGATGTAGTTTTATCCGATGGTTCTTCAGGAACACTAGATGTAAATTCATTATTAGATGTATCTTTAGCGGAATCGGATTTAACAGGAGCAACCTTGTTATCCTCTTCAATGCTTTTTTTAGCTCCATCCTTTCTAGATGGTTCTGATCCGAACCTTTCAAATATTTGACTTTCAAAATTGCCATCATCTGATTTAACAGCTTTATCTTCTTTGATAGAAGATTCCGCTTGTGCATCTGATAGTAGTTCATCTATATTTAGTGATTTTAGAGAGGTATTGTCTTTAGATATTTTATTTACAGGAATTTCAGCATGGTTACCTTGATTTTTTTGTATGTATGACATTAAAGGTGCTGTTAACTTTCCCCTGTACTTGATAAATGAGTCAACAAGTTCCAAATATAGTCCTTCCTCTTCAGGAGTGGAATTTATTGGAATGGTTATCTGATTATCACTGTGTGAATCTTTACTTTTTGACTCTTTAAAAAGTTGATATGCCCTCTGCACATTCATAACTGCACTATTGGCTATTTTATGCTCTCTCCTTTCGCATATCTCTGCCACAATTCTCTGGGCGTCTCTCAACAGATAAGATTCAAAGGAAAATGGATTGTTATCTATCTTCCTCATGAGACTGTTGAGATAGTCGGAGACTTCTGTGTAGAAATTATCGCCTACACGAGATAGACCGCTTATGCTACGCTCTTTCTTTTGTATCTCCCTCAGTTTCTGGAAAAATTCATCCAACCCTATTCCTCACTTTCTATCCTTGGAGCTAAAAGGAAACTTAGTTCACCCTCGTCTGATATCATTTTCATTGCCAGATTAAGAGGCATATCATTTCCAAGACTTAAAACTGCGGTGTCAGAAAATCTGTCGGCCTTTAACATCTCTTTTATTTTCTCGAGAGAGAAAACTGATTTTGCATTTTCTGTTATCTTTTCACCGTGAAGATACTCTATCTTTGCATCACCGAACTCTCCTTCAGCAGATGCAATAAATTTATCCTCATCAACCATAAGTGATATTTTATCAGAGACAATACCTATGTCTTGGATTGAATTTTTAAGTAATGAAAATGGAATTTCAAATATAGATGGGTAATCCAAGTCTGGAGGGCTTGGAGCCTCATATTCTATATCAATAAGCCTGATCTTGAAGGTACGCCTTGCTTCATCCTCAAATGTAAGTATCAAATTACCCTCATCAACTGTAAGTTCAACTACATCGTCGCTTTTTGCTCTTTTTAGAACCTTCATAAGCTCTTCTGTGTCAACATTTATTTTTAGCGGTTCATCACAGGAATAAACATCAAATAATGCTGATTTAAGTTCAAGATGCACGAATGTGATATGAGATCTATCTAGTGCATCAAGTCTTAATCCATCGCTGTCTGCTTTCATCTGAACTTCATCCACAATTGAAGAAATAGCTTCGAAACTTGTTTTTAATACATTTGAATCACTTAAAACCGCTTTGAACATTTTCATCCTCCTTGATTATCTTTTATTCTCTCCAAGTATATTATCCTTATTATCGTCACTTACCTTATTATCATTTTCTTTCACTTTCTCAGAATTATCATCTGATTTAGAACTTTCCTCATTAACTTCCAGTTCTGAGCCTATCTTACTGAGAGAAGTCTTATCCATAATACTCTGTGCAAATGCAGCTACAATTATTAAGACACCTAATAATATTAGAAATGCATCTGCAGTTGCATCTTCCCCAAATATGACATTGTCCGCCACCTTTGTAACCGATGCTGAAACCAAAACTAAGCCGTATAATATTAAAAATCCACCAACAATAATAGCAGAACCCTTTGTTATTTTATCACGGTTGGTTTTTATCAACTTGATGAAATCATGTTCTAACTTAACAGGGAAATGGTAAGCACTATCCTCATTATTTTCATGTTCCTTAAAACTATCCTCTTTATCGGATTTATTTTCCTTCTTAACAGAATTTTCTGTATTTTGTTTTGAGGAGCTCTCAGTAGTTTTAAAATCCTTAGCTTCTGATATTTTTTCATTCTCAGATTGGTTATCATCTGAATTTTCAATATTTAAACTTCCATATTTCTGAGGTTTATCTGCGTTCCCTTTATGATCTTCGGAATTTACTGAATTCCCCTGTTTGTTATTTGTATCCTTCTCTGAATCCCCCATCAATTGATACTCCCCCTGAAAAGAAATAGGCTGATTACCCCGATAATGTTAATTTATAACAGTACCATTAATCATATTCACGCCATGTGCAAGAGCACTTGGTACACCTGAAAAATCTTGTCTCAGACTCATCTGCACCCCTAGTTTGGATGAGCCACCAAGATGCTTCTTTATTATCACATTTAGGACACCTAACAGTAGTTGTAGGTAAAGTTTGAATTTCATCGCTTGTAACAATTATGCTTTCATTGTTAGATATCTTTTCAGAAATTTCATATTCCTTTACTGCATCCTTTGTTATCTTCGTTGTGTATTCACAATTTTTACATTCAAAACAGTCACCTTTAGGAAACATGACTGTTCCACATTTAGGACAAAATTTCATTCATATCCTCCCCATGATAAATTTGATAATTACATTGTAAGATCAAAGTTATTAAATTAAGTTTATATTTCAATTCAATGTTGTTATTAATAGTTTACATTTTAAACAATGCATATTAATTGTTTATATTAAAACTGAGTTCTGATTGTTAGTTTAGACCTTTATTTAGTAGTTTAAATGCGTCTTCGAGAATCTTATGATGATCAAATGCCAATTCAATCTTAGAAATTTCATCAATCTCCAAACATTGCACATCTGCGGCATCTGTATCTGCAACTAGTTCTCCACCAATTTTATGTCCTAAAAAACATATCGAAATGATATGTCCTCTAGGATCCCTCTGAGGATCAGAATACACTCCAACTATACCATCTAATTCTATATCAAGGCCTGTTTCCTCTTTAATCTCTCTAATGGCAGCTGTTTCTACCGTTTCACCATATTCCACAAATCCACCAGGTAATGCCCAAGAACCTTTAAAAGGAGGATTTTTACGCATTACTAGTACAACAGATCTGTTTTGTATAATCACGGTATCAACAGTTAAAAGAGGATTTTTAATATAGAACACTTCCTAGTCTTTGATAAAACATCGGGTTTTTAATTTAGTTCTAAGCACTTCCCCTTGATTCGCCAGATATAATTCCTGCTGCTATGATATGCGCTACCCTGAGAGGTTCGGGTATTGCACTTCTGGTGGTAGAAATTCTTACTATCTCCTTTGCATCTTCCAATTCAATTCCATATATCTGGATGTATATTGGTTCAGAATTGTCTACCCTGTAGACTTGCCCTGCTTCAAGCACATTTGCCCATCTTAATTCCCAATCCTCAAATCTTTTCAATGCCTTTTTGATTCCTTCAAAGTTGGGTATTTTACGCATTATTACAATAACAGGGACACCAGTAGATTCAAATATCTCGCGTATGTTTACGAGATTGAAACCTCCAAATGTGATGCCATCAAGCATAATAACTCCAAGCTGGCCAAGGTTCCTTGAATTTTTAACCATTTCAGTTATTTTTTCAGTTCCATCTGTGCCATCGCCATGGATATACGTACTTAAAACACCATCTAACCAATTTCCTGCCCTGAAAACAGTACCCACCAACATAACTTCTTCGGTTGTGTGGGAAGGAAATGGGGAATCATCAACCCCTAAAATTCTTATTTCCTGTTTAATAATCCTGAATTTCTTGGTTTCATTTCTTGGTTTCATCTTCAGAAGAGATAATAAGATTCTTAAGTTCTTCAGATCTTGATTTTACAGTTTCTGCTGCTGTTTGAAGTGATTTTTTAGGATTTTTACCCTTTACATATAGTTTTGGCTGTCCTATAATAGGATGTTCAATTACGTAAGCTGCTGCCTCAACATCTTCATCTTCCATAAGCGTTTTTCTTAAAGTATTGCATAGAGAATGAGATTCTCCAGTAATTTCTACCTCAAATTCCTTCTTTGTTTCCTTAATAACCTTCATATTATCCCTCATATTTAGAAGAAAGATTTCTTCGTTCTTTATTCCCACAATTTGGGCATTCAACTTCGTTTCTACTTGTTTGTTTCATGTAGTGCCTGCATTTGGTACACATGGCCTTTAAAACACCGAGTTCCTCTTCGGCAGTTGTAAGGTCAACATTGTCTATGCCTATTATTTTAGTCACCTTTGCCTCGATAAGATCCCCTATTCTGAACTCATCGGTTAATTTGGCTACGTAACCTTTTTGGGCTTGTGAAATATGTATTCCTCCTGAGAAGGATGTTACAAGACCCCTACTATTATCCTTAATGCTGTCCAGTTTGATAAGGGCTCTTTGACCTCTAACATCTGATACCTGTCCAACAACAACAATCCCCGTTCTAAGCATCGAGGGAGAACTTGTTTTTGGTATTATGGATATCTTTTTATTTTTATTGTCTACAGCTACTGTTCCTGCAACTAGGGATCTTATCCTACCTTCATCTTCATAGGTCCATTCTGACGGAACAAACTCCTCAGTGACTCCCAACGCATCCCCCGGCAAAACAAAATCTCCAGATTTGGTTTTCATATATTCACCTCAACTTAAAATAAGTACTAATCATTCATGAACTTATAATTCACATTTATTCTATTCAAATCAAATTCATTTTTTATGCTATTATAATATTATAGTGACTTACTATTTGAGCTTCATGTTTATATAGTATTATACAAGAATTGAATTTTTATATAGCATAATATTTATTACTTCTTAAACTTCGTCAACAGTACTTAATCTCATCTATTTCATAATCTTCCCATCTCCTTATTCCAATAGCTATTTCTAGTTCTGAAGGAGTTAATAATGGTTTTTTATACATTATAGAATCATCAATGGCAATTCGAGGGCATGCAGTCATTACAAAAGCATCAAGATCTATGAATGGCAGCAATATATTTGGTGATACATCATCAAGAAGTAATATAAATCCTTCCCTTCCAGAATCTTCCAACATAATTTTTATGGTCTTTGCAAGTTCCAATCTTGACTGACCCTTCTTTGAAGATACTATAATTCCAAATTTCTTAGCATCCATAGCCTTAGCTATTCTTGCAGAACGTATACGCAATATCCTGTCTGCAAATTCTTCTATCTCCCTTGCATCTCCTAAATAGGGGTCTGCCACTATCACAGGTTTATCTGTAAAAAGTTTAATACCCAATGCATGGAAGTTTCCACTTCCCACATAAAGAAATGCATCTGCATCAAGATTCTTTATAGATGAAAAGTTACAACCCAACACTTGACCTTTTATTGTTCCTGCACCATCTTCCATTAAAATTTCCTTTCCATTTTTTTCAAGAAAATCTGAAACTTTTTCCAACAAATGCAAATGTTGAGCAGTTGTTACAAGTCCTATTTTTTTATAACCCTTTAACATATCCATAGAATTTTTAACACATTCAAGCAAATCCATATCAGAATACGCATCTACAAAAATAATAGGAAGAACATAATCTAGAGGGAGCGGTCTGTGTCCAAAGTGAACTAAAACATCAACAGAATCAACCATATCCACGTCTGACACATCACACGCACCATAACAAGGATCGGCAGAGATTATTACGAGAGCACCTGTTTCTTGTTCAATTTGTCTGGCAATTTTTGTTGCGTGAACTTTAAGACCCTCAGGAAATTGAAGACCAACTTTTTCTGCATTTAAATCCTTAATTTTTTCTATTACCTTAACAATCTCAAGTTCATGCATTGACATATCATAATCACCATAAAAAAAAATTTAATTTTTAATTTATTATACCCGGGCATATCCAAAAATTATTCTGCAACACTTCCTTCTATTTCAACCCTTCCATTTACAACATTTACCAATATCAAACTTTTAACTGTGAATCCCGTTTCTCTTTTTACTATCTCTTTTCCAGTTCCCTTCTCTACAACAGCCATCACGTCTACAACTTCTACTCCCATCTTTTTTAGAGCATTTAAAACTGCTATCATAGTGCCTCCAGTACTAACAACATCGTCTACTAGGATAATTTTATCACCTTTCTGTAAACCGTTAATATAAAGCTCACCATGACTGTATCCAGTAATTTGATGGACTGCAACTTCTCCCTCTAACCCATAAGCACGTTTTCTAACTACTACAAATGGTATTCCAGTTTTTATAGACAATGCGGTTGCTATGTGTATTCCCATTGATTCAACACATACTATTTTATCCACATCCATGTTTCCAAATTTTGAAATTCCATCTGCGACTTCTTCAAGTATTGAAGGTTCAACTAAAGGGATACCATCAGTAATCGGATGAACGAAATAGTTATATTCACCTTTTTTTATTATAGGTGCGTTAATTAAGCTGATCTTGAGTTTTTCAAACATTTTATATCACCGAATCATCGTATGTGTATTGAAATTTTATCAAAATTATATACAATTAAAATATTAAATTCATTTAGCTAAAGTTGTAGATAAAATTCGCAAATCTAAATTTATTTAAAATATTTAATAAATCCATATCAACAACTTAATGTTATATCTGATGAATTTATATTTAAATTTCTATCGTGATGTCCCTTTCCGAACGGGGGATGAATCTGATATTAATAATAATTGTATAGTTTGCAGTAATTTATATATAACTATGAGATATGAAGTTGATAGAAGATTTCATTATAATGACTATTCAATATCATCTTGTAATAATTTGTGAAATACCTAGAAAAGCCCTATTCAATACCGATTACAGTCGATTTTTTTTGAATTTTAATGATATGGATAATCTAAGGATAAATATTTGAATCTGACACACAAAACAGGTTTATTAGCTCCTAATACGACAGAAATATGATATGTGAATATATGAACAAACAGCCCCCATCAATAAATGGAGTACTCATAGGAAAACCCCATACCATGCATGAGGGTTTTCTAATTTATTTACTTAAGATGAATTCTATTTTTCACAACTAATTTAAATATGGTCAATGCAAAAAATACTGAAAATACTTAAACTCTTAATATAATAATATTGAATTTACTAAAGAAAAAATAGATTATAAAAGATTATAAAATTTATGAATATTTAAAAAAAAATTGAAATTTTAACAGGTGATTTATAAATGTTGGGTAATTTAGGAAAAAATCTGACCAAAACAATGAAAAAACTGGCAGGAATGTCCATAATTGACGAAGAAGTTGTGAAAGAGGTCATAAAAGATATTCAAAGGGCACTTATCCAATCAGATGTGAATATAAAACTTGTTTTAAAACTTTCAAAGACTATAGAAGATCGTTCTTTAAATGAAGAACCTCCAAAGGGAGTTACACCTAAGGAACACGTTATTAAGATAGTTTACGATGAACTTGTGAACTTACTCGGTGCTACTGCTCAAGAAGTGGAGATCCATAAAAAACCCTACAAAATACTATTCATGGGGCTCCAGGGAAGCGGTAAAACAACCTCAATAGGTAAACTTACCCATTACTTGCAAAAAAAAGGTTTCAATCCCGCAATTGTTAGTACAGATACTTGGAGACCAGCCGCATATGAACAACTCATACAATTAACTGAACAAATGAATGTTCCAGTTTATGGAGATGCAAATAATCCAGACGCATTAGATCTGGCTAAAAAAGGTTTGAAAGAAGCTAAAAAGAATGATGTAATAATTGTTGATACTGCCGGTCGTCACAAAGAGGAAAAAGAGTTATTAAACGAGATGGAAAGTCTTTCATCTGTTGTGGAACCAGATGAAGTTATAATGGTCATCGATGGAACTATAGGTCAACAGGCAAGGGAACAAGCTTTAGCATTTAACAATACAACAAAAATTGGATCTATAATAATAACCAAACTAGATGGTTCTGCTAAAGGTGGAGGGGCTCTTTCAGCAGTAGCTGAAATTGGAGCACCAATAAAATTTATAGGAACAGGTGAAAGGGTTGAAGACTTTGAAGCCTTTGATCCTGATCGTTTCATTTCAAGATTGCTTGGAATGGGTGATATAAGAACATTACTTGAACGTGCCGAAGAAATAGCAGAAACAGATGCAGACATGGGATCTGTAGATGCTATGCTCAGTGGCAAATTCACACTTAAAGACATGTATTCCCAGTTTGAGATGATGAATAAGATGGGTCCTATGCAGCAGGTAATGAACATGATCCCAGGAGCAGGAGGTAAACTTCCTAAAAATGCTTCCCAAGTAACAGAAGAAAAGCTTGCAAAGTATAAGGTACTTATGGATTCCATGACAGACCATGAACTCGAACACCCCGAAGTAATAAAACAATCCCGAGTTAAAAGAATAGCCAGGGGATCTGGTATGAGAAATGAAGACGTGAAAGAACTATTAAAATATTATAACGTCACTAAAAAAGCAATGAAAGGCTTTGGAAAAAGAAAAATGGGCGGTCCCCTCGGACAGATGATGAAGCAGATGATGAGATAAACATTACTGATATCAATTTGGTATTTAGGGATTTACTAAATTTTTCTCTTCTATTTTCTTAATTATTTATGAATATTCGATTATAATTAATTTAATAATCACTTTAAACGATTTATAAAAGATTATGGATGGTAAAAATGGAACTTCAAATTAAAGATATAACATTAGAGATCATGGAACTCACCAACGGAAACATATGCAAAAGATGTTTAGGTAGAAATTTTTCAAAAACCATTGCAGGTCCAGGGAATTTGATAAGAGGAGAATATTTAAGAAAAACCCTGGAAGATACCGATGAAAATATTCCAAAAAGTTCTGGATGTTATATTTGCAATGATCTATTTGACGACCTGGATAATATGATTAAAAAGGTCATAGAAGTTATTAAAACCGAAGATATTCACTTTTCCAATTTCCTAATAGGTTGCCGTGTTGATCCTGATATAATTGAAAGAGAAGAATATATCCATAATAAATTTGATCTCGATGTTGAGAATATTAAAAAAGAATTAAATAGGGAAATAGGTAAGGAACTGTCTGTAAGACTTTCTAAGGAAGTAGAATTTGATAATCCCAACTTGGTAATAATGGTGGATTTCAAAAAAGGTACAATAGAAACACAAATAAATCCTATTTTTATTGAGAGCCGTTATAGAAAACTTATTAGAGGTATTCCCCAGACAAAATGGCCTTGCAGTAAATGTAAAGGTAGGGGTTGTGAAAGGTGCAACTATACAGGAAAGATGTATCCCGAGACCGTTGAAGAGCTTATATCAGAAGATGCAATTAAAGCTGCAAATGGAACCGGTGCTAAATTTCATGGAGCCGGAAGAGAAGATATTGATGTTAGAATGCTTGGAACCGGGAGAACATTCGTCTTAGAAATAAAAGAACCTAAAATAAGAGACATAGACCTAAAGGATCTTGAAGAGTCTGTTAATAAGCATGCTGATGGTAAAGTGGAGATTTCAGAAATGAAGTTTGTTGCTAAAAATCGACGTGCAGAGATAAAAGAATCTTCCAGAGACACTTACAAAGTTTATAAAGCAACGGTTGAAGTTGAGAGTGAAGTGGATCCATCACTTCTCGATTCATTGAAATCAATGAAAATTATTAATCAAAGAACTCCTATCAGAGTATCTCACAGACGTGCAGATAAAATACGCACCCGTGAAGTTAAAAAGCTTGAATATAAAAAGCTTGATTCTAAGATGCTGGAATTATTAATAGAATGTGAAGGTGGCCTTTACATTAAAGAACTTATATCCGGTGATGAAAACAGAAGCAAGCCAAGTGTATCAGAAATACTAGGCACCAGTGCCAGATGTGTGCAGTTGGATGTAATGCATGTAAACATTTAAAGTAGTAGAATGAATAGTATTATATAGTTATAAAAAATCAAGATATATATTTACATCCCATAGAAAATGTAATATTCATTATACAATAATTTGAATATACAAAAATATTAAACAAAATTTCAAATAATCTGGTTTAAACGAATTATATCATTTAAATATTAATCAGAAGAATATTTGGAATGGAAGTTATTCAATTTATTGAATAAAAATTGAAATCATTAGATATTGATTAATATTCATAAAAACTGACTTTAAAGTCATCTTATAACAGGCCCTTTAAGGGTTTTGGAGGTTTAAAATATGGTAAAAAGATCAAAAGGTTCAAGAAGTAAAACACGTTACAAACTTAGAAAGACAATAAGAGTAGGTAGGACAAACCCTATAACCAAAAAAATACAAACCTTCGATGAAAGTGATATTGTTCACATAATAATCGATCCTAGTATTCATAAAGGTCAACCACACCCACGTTTCCATGGAAAAACAGGTAAAGTTGACGATAAAAGGGGAAGTGCTTACATAGTAGAAATAAATGATGGAAATAAGGCTAAAAAATTAATAATCAGACCAGAACATCTTAAAATGCAAGAGTGATTTGGATGATTGGAAAAAAAGTTATTGACACCGACCCCATCACAAATGCTGAAGCCAAAAAGATGCTTGAAAAAAGTTCAGAATCTAACGATCCAACTTACGAACAAAATCTTGCAATGGATCATGTAACCAAGTTTTCAAAACTTGACGTTGAAACTGCTCAAAAGCTTGTTAGCGAACTTGAGGAGATAATAAAGAAAACTCAAGCTATAAAAATAGCAGATGTCATGCCAATAGATCTAGCAGATCTTAGGTTGATGTTTGCAAAGGAAAGGGGTTCACACAAAAAAGAAGAATTAGAACAAATATTAGAAATTGTGAACAAGTATAGAGAATGATTCGATTTAATTCCATTTATGGAATTCGAATTCTTTCCATTAAATTTGGGCCTAAGGGCCTTATATAATAGAAACAACCATCCGGGTGGTTTGAATGGAAGATCATGCGATTATCCTTGATTATCTTCCTTTAGGTTATGTTAAGGAAGGTGCACCTTCATTTAAAAGAAAACCGATTGCTCAAGCTGTAGGAACTGAAGAATTTACACTTCTAGAACTCATTCCAAAAGAGAGGGTTCAGCTCGACATACATGAACGGGTTTACATAGGTCCTGGAAAACGGGATGAAATAGCACGTGTAAACAGTCGATTGAAGTATGATAAGCTCACAACAACTGCAAGGGTAGAATTGGATTATGTTATCGAAGAGATAATAAAAGAAAAAGAGGACAAGTTCATTGAATTCTTTAACGATGCAGGCCCAATTTCAACCAGACTACACCAACTTGAATTGCTGCCTGGAATCGGTAAAAAGCATATGTGGGACATTATAAATGCTAGAAAAGAGGCTAAATTCACGAGCTTTGAAGATATTAAAAATCGTGTAAGTATGCTTGCTGAACCGGTTAAACTCATCGCAAAACGTGTCCATCAAGAACTTGAAGCTGGTGAAGAAAGAAAAGGAAAAATGAAATATATACTTTTCACCAGACCACCTAAACCCAAAAAAGCTTGATTAATATCTATTTCTTTTTTTATTTCCCGACTAGAATTTTCTGATTTTTTTATTAATCTTATAAAAATATTTTTAAATCAAATATAGATTATATTAACTGTTATTGTTCGATATTTTTTAGGAGTAATAATTTTATGTTGTCTGAAACCCTCAAAATATTAAATAAGGAAGGTGTTAAGCTTGATAAACGAAAAGGGCAGAATTACCTTGTAGATGGAAATGTACTAGCTAGAATAGTAGAAAGTGCTGAACTTTCAAAAAAAGACACTGTTCTAGAGATAGGTGCAGGAATAGGAACATTGACAATTCCCCTAGCTGAAAATGCAGGAAAAGTAATTGCTGTTGAACAAGATCATAAAATTGCCCCTATTTTGATTAAAAGACTTAAAGAGCTCCATATTACAAATGTTGATGTAATTATAGGTGATGCCACTAAAATTGAATTTCCCACATTTAACAAAGTCGTATCAAACTTGCCTTACAAAATATCATCACCAATAACATTCAAGATACTAAAATATAATTTTGAACTTGCAGTTCTAATGTACCAGCTGGAATTTGCTCAACGTATGGTTGCAGAGCCTGGTGATTCAAACTATTCAAGATTATCTGTCATGATGCATTTTTATGCCAATGTTAACCTGCTTTTCAATGTTTCTAAAAATGTTTTCTTACCAAAACCCAAGGTATCTTCAGCTGTTATCAAACTGACCCCAAAGAATGAAGTAAAAATTGACAAATTTATAATAAATGTAACAAGAGCATTATTCCAACATAAACGAAAAAAGGTCAGAAATGCCCTAATAGATTCCTTTCATGAAATTGGAGAATTTGATAAAAATCAAATAAAGGATTTAATATCAAAACTGGATATTGAACTTTTAGATCAGAGGGTGGTTAATATGGAACCTCAAAACATTCGAAAACTCTCAAAAGAATTAGAACAAGTTATGGATGGATTTGATCCCCTAAAAAAACAGGAATAAATTAATAAATAAAATGGTAATAATTAGTTTACTGAATAAAAATTTTTTAATAGGTGATAAAAATGGAAAAATCTCCATACGAAATTTTCCAATCAGAATGTCCTAAACTCGCTTCAAAATTCAATGAACTCGTACAAGTCCAGAGTACAATTGGGGGTCTCGATCAGAAAACCAAACAGTTGATAAACATAGCAATTCAAACATGCAACAAAAATCCAACTGGTGTCAAAATGCATGCCATAATGGCCAAAAAAAGTGGCGCTAAAAGAGAAGAGGTTTTAGGTGCTGTTACTATGAACTTACATCTTTCGGGTCTTTCAACTGTTCTTGAATGTCTCCCATCAGCTATTGATGGTTACGATACTGAATAAATAATCAAATATATATATTTTTTTTGTTAATTAATGTAAAAAGGATAAAGCCATTATGATCAAATATCAAGGAATGGAATTTCAAACTTGTGAAAAAGTTTACGAACCTGCAGAAGACACATTTCTACTTGCAGAAAATTTAAAAGTCCAAAAAACTGACATAGTACTCGAAATAGGTACTGGAACAGGGATTATAGCGATTATAACCTCTAAAATAACTGAAAATGTAATTGCTGTTGATATAAATAGATATGCTGTTGAATGTGCTCGTAATAACTCAAAATTCAACCAATCAGATATTGATATAAGATTGGGTGATCTTTTCGATTCGGTAGAGAATGAAAAATTTGATTTAATACTCTTTAACACTCCATATCTTCCGACTGACGAAGACGAAAGGATTGATGATGAGCTAGAAGATGCTTGGGATGGTGGTGCAGATGGCAGATTAATTATAAATCGTTTTATAGAAGAATTACCCGCACATTTAAACCCCAAAGGGCGTGTACAATTGGTTCAATCTTCATTATCTAATGTAGAGGAAAGTATAGGAAGATTAATGGAAAAGGGTTTTGAGGTATCGATAACTGCTAGTGAAAGATTCTTTTTTGAAGAAGTGGTTGTTTTAACTGCAAAGTTGACCTGAGACCCAATAAATTTTTTTAAACACAATCCATATGTTCTTAAGTATTTATATATCCATAACTTCATAATTAAAAAGGCTGGTTGGGGGTTTATATTGTCTAATCGAATATCTCGAGCAGATGTACCTCTTGGAACACCAACAATATAGGTGTTAAAAGTTTGTTTAATATTTCCATTGATGGAAATGTGTAGCACAAAAATTTCCCTATTCCTGTTTTCTGAAAGCTCTGAAATAATAGAATTTATGAGTATAGGGTTTGATGTAAAGTTTTGGGAGTTATTAGTTATCTTGTTTGGAGTGTCCAATATCCAGGAGGCATGAAAATTTGTGTTATATTTCAAAGCGGGATCGGTCAGTATATAAAAGTCCTTTGATTTTATGTCTTCCAAATCGATATTGAATGCAGTACAAAGCCACCCAGATTTTCTGTTGTTGAAATCTGGAAGTTTATGGGGATGTAGATTCCTNNATTAACTTGTAATCATATAACACAGTTCTATTAAAAACCGTAACATCTCTTTTGCGAGGGGTTTTACTAATTACTTCAATAACTGGAAGAGAAGTGTTTGTTGGATAGATCATCAGACTACAGTCCACCTTCAGGTAATAATCGTTTAATTAATTCTGGATTTTTTTTAAGAGAAAATATTTTCCTCATACTTAACAAATTTCCAAATTTATTGGTTCCATTTTCAATATCTGCAAGTCCTGGTGTTATATTCGAGAAATATTTGTAATTTTCCCAGCTTTCAGGTGCACCAGGGGTTTTTATCAGGACATCTGCAGTGTTTCCAGCAATTCTTTGTATTGATTGTTCAGAAGAGTATTCTAAAATTTTATCCCCCACAATACCCATTGTATTAGCTGAAACACCTATTAATAAGGTGATTAATAACAATGCTAATAATGCATCGATTGTAAATACTTGTCCAATGTTATCCATTATAACCTCCCCTATTTCTAACCATATAATCAAATATTTTATAATTTAAGCTTGATTAGTACCATAAATAGTTGAAAACTCATTTAATATCGGGTATTCCATACTTGGCTCGATGGCCATTGTCAGGGAATAAGTTGTAGGAAATATTACCATTAAAATAGTATTGAACTGATTCTCCATGATAGGCTTCATTGAAATTTTCATTACTGAATATTACATGGTCTATGGAGCAGGGAGCTATTATTACTTCTTGATTTCTCTCTGTTGAATGTACAATGAAAGTCTCGAATCCATAATGATTGCATGTAGACCGTCCTTCTGATCGGCATAATAAACATGCTCCATCGTTACTTTCATGATAATATCCATTTATATAGAATCAAGAAATATAACTTTATTAAAAAAATTAAGAATTATTCTTTTTTAATTTCATCTATTTTTTTTACCGGTATTAGCAATGATTTATGTACATTATTGAGTATGATAAAATAATATAGGATAATTAAATAATAAATTAGCCCCTTAGATTTTTTTAT
>PMGM01000001.1 GCA_003158115.1 Methanobacterium sp. | reverse complement strand
GAAGGTGAATGGACTTGTAGCAAATGTGGTTGTGATTATTGTGCAGCAAATGAAAAGGAAAAAATGCCTTGAAGTGACATATTTCTGATACCATATAATATACGAAAACCAACAAATACAACCGTTCCAACGGTTCATGCACCAAATGTAACTGAAGAAGTTAGTGAAGTATATCTACTGAATAAAATTGAATATTATTGTAATAAAAATTTTTTAAATAGTTAAAAAATAGAAATAAGTAATGTATTATAGATTAAAATGGAAGTCATGGAAATTAAAAAATAAAAGTTATTATTTAATCCTTTTTCTAAACTTTTTTTTAGATAAGTTTTAGTCCAGTGTCATCGATTTCATAGCTCATGAATTGGGTAGGTGTTTTAGTACTCCTCATTTTTACTATATCCATTACTCGTTCACGGCGGCCGGTATAAGGATTTTCACGTTTCATAAGTCTTAATGCACCATAAACAGAGAATAATGCTATTTCATTGAATTCTTTGGAAGTTGCGCTGTCAAGTATGACTAATGCTGTGATGTTACGTTTTTTTAGATCGTAGATCAACAGGTCAAAACGGTCTCTAAATTCGTATGGTGTAAGTTTAGCTGTGTAACTTCCTATGTTATCTATGATCACTGTTTGTGTGTCGTCTGGAAGTTCATTAATAAATTTAGAAAAATTACCTTTCATCGCACCAATATCTATGCTCATCTCAGCTTCGGTAACTCTTGCTCTTACTCCTGCAAGTTCATTGAAGCTTAAAAGATCGTTTTCTGTGTAAGATTTCAAATCCCAATTAAATGTATCCCCCTGGGTATATAGATCAGATGCATCTTCTTCGGTGGTTATGTAGACTGTTTTATATCCTTGGGCACAGCTGCTTCGTGCAAATTGAAGCCCGAATATTGTCTTTCCTGATCCTGCATCACCCGTTATCAGCATGGATCTTCCTATTGGAAATCCATTGGTTATTTCATCAATTCCTTCTATTCCACTTTTAATCCTTTTCAAACCAGAACCCCCATTTAATTTCCATGTTATTTGTTTATTTATTCTAATTTTTTTAGACTTTAAATAATTTTATTTAATTTATTTAGAAAATTTAAATTCAAAGCTACATTTTCCAGAACCATCGGCCATACATGTAGTTTGTTCTACGTTACCCTTAATTGATGTCCATGTGAAACTTCTGATAACCATTGCCCTACATATCAGGCAGAACATTGGACTGTCACCTGCATCATCTAACCATGGACAGTTTTTGAATTTGAAATAATTTTTTTTATCTTCAACAATTTTTTCTGTGTTTATACCTAGGTTGAAGAGGAAATCAGAAATCCATTCAATATAACAGTTAAATAATATAGTATTATCTTCAGATTCTCTTATACATTCTGTAAATTCAGAATCAAAATGTGGTTTCATGTTTCTTTCAAAACTGTCAGAGAAACTCTTTGCAATATTAGTTCTTACCTGTGGAGGAATGTTTGAAGCAAAAACAGGAAGTGCACTAACAACAAAATTTGATAATTCTCCCCTTGCCTTTTCTTTTAAAAGTTCTTCTCGCTCCTTTTCAGCTTTTCTTCTTTCAGTTATATCCCTGAAAACCAGTGCAACACCTATAATGTTACCATTTGAATCTTTTATTGGTGCGCTGCTATCATCTATTGGTACTTTGTTTCCGTTTCTGGTAATTAGGATGGTTGGATCGTTTAATTCTATTATCTGATTTTTCTGTATTACTTCTTTGACTGGGTCATCTATTGAAGCTTCACTATCCTCTTTGATAATGTTGTATATTTCCTTTAGATTTTTTCCAAGTGCATCAGCTTCATTCCATCCGGTAATAGCCATTGCAACGGGGTTCATGAACTTCACACAACCATTTTCATCTGTTGCTATAACTGCATCCCCAATACTTTCTAGGGTGGTGGAAAGCCATTTTTCACTTTCTTTAAGTTTACTTTCCATTTTATGTTTATAAAGTGCAACTTCAACTGCACTGTGAAGTTCTCTGTCTTCAAATGGTTTTATTATATATCCGAATGGTTCTGTGACTTTAGCCCTTTTAAGTGTTTTTTCATCTGAATACGCTGTTAAATATACAACAGGGATATCTAATGTATCGCGTATCTTTTGAGCAGCTTCAACACCATCCATATCTCCTTTAAGTACTATATCCATCAATACAAGATCTGGAAGGGTTTCTAAAGCTTTTTGAATGGCACCTTCACCTGATGGAGTTATTCCAGTGACTGAATATCCAAGACCTTCTGCCCTGTGTTTGATATCCATAGCCACAATGCTTTCATCTTCAACAACAAGAATTTTAGCATTATTCATTTCCTCTTTCACGACCATTAATTTAACTACATATTATTAAAAAATTATTTGAATTTATAAATAGATATAATTAACTAAAATTCTTTATTTAAAAACTATTTACCGCAGCTTATTTCTTATTTTTTTCAATAATTAGATGCTTACTTTTAATGCAAATTTAAAAGAAATAAAAAATTAGGGAGAATAAGTTATCTTACAATTAATATTTTGTTTATCGCATCTAAAACAGCCTCTACACTCGCCATAACTACATCTTCTAATGTAGATCTACCAGAAGCCCTATTTCCTTCATTATCTCCCATTATGACAAACACCTCCGCCAGAGCATCTGTACCTCCAGTTATGGCCTCTATATTATATTCTTTAAGTTCAATATCAGCAGTTTCACCAACTAAGCTTTGTATAGCATTTATAGCTGCATCCACAGGTCCAACCCCTGTTTTAGCTACACTACTCATCTTACCGTTAATATTAAGTTTAACTGTAGCAGTGGACATCACATTGTCTCCAGTCATCACAGACAATCCTTCAAGCTTTACAATCTCTTCTTTAGCCCTACCCAAAATTGTTTCTGACATAGACTTTAAATCAGCATCGGTTATACATTTACCTTTATCTCCCAGTTTTTTAACCTGATTAAAGACCCGATTAAATTGTTCATCATCCAATTCGATTCCATACTCATCTAACTTAGATCTTATAGCATTTGCACCCGTATGCTTTCCTAAAACTATTCTGCGAGTATGTCCCACTATTTCCGGAGTTATTGGTTCATAAGTCTCTGCTTTTTGAAGAACACCATGTACATGTATCCCTGCTTCATGAGCAAATGCATTCTCTCCTACGATAGCCTTATTAGGGGGCATTTTAACTCCAGTAATCCGCGATACCAATTCTGAAGTATCAACCAGAAGCTCTGTTTTCATATTCATTTTTATGCCATATATGCTTATAAGAGCCATTACTACTTCTTCCAGAGAAGCATTCCCTGCTCTTTCCCCCAATCCATTTATGGCTACATGTATCTGGCATGCACCGGCTTCAGCAGCACTTAATGAGTTAGCAACCGCCAGACCAAAGTCATTGTGACAGTGCACACTTATTGGAACCTTTAAATCATTTTCAAGTTTAGAAATCAAATATTTCATTGAAGCAGGAATCATAACCCCTACAGTATCAGGCACATTTACAAAATCAACTCCTGCATCTTCAACTGCTAGGTAAACTTCTTTAAGATAATCAAATTCAGTTCTAGTAGCATCTTCTGCTGA
>PMGM01000018.1 GCA_003158115.1 Methanobacterium sp. | reverse complement strand
ATACTTAAATTTTCTTCAAATTGTCCATCATTACTTTCATGAATGGAAGCTGAACCGGAGGGTTGTAGTGTCGGTATAATTCCATAAAGTACCAAAACACTGCACCTATAACAGCAAGTTCCAATCCTTTACCTTCTTTTAACCACACCCAAATAACTAACCTCCACCTATCTCACATAAACCTGCCAGTACAAAAGAAACATTGATTTTAGATAGTCCATTTTGTATCACACAATCTAAGATAATTTATATTAAAAAAATAATTTATTTTATTTTAATATGTTATAGCTTGAATTTCTTATCATATTCTTCCATTACAGACTGTCTTTTTTGTGGTTTTTGTGGTTTTTGTGATCTTAAAGTGTTTTGAGTGCTCTGAGGTTCTTCAGGAGGATTGGTTTCAAATTCTTGATCATCTCCTTCTATCATCCGATTTATCATATTTTCAACCTCACCAGGATTTGGTATATCTTCAAGAATCAAACTGGTCCTATCATGTCCACCAAATATTTCTATGTCTCCAGAGTTAGTAATTCTTTCCATAATGCTTTGTGAAATTATAATATCTTGAATTTTGTTATAGTGCATATAAACATTGTTTTTTCTTATTACACCCGATTTAACCATCACTCTTTGGTTAGTGAGTCTATAATTTTCTGATCTCCATGATAAAATATTCCAAAGTATCCACATCAATAACAACAAAATTATGATAAGGACCCCATAAGTGGTTCCTGTTACTAATGGAACTGTTACTATGGTGCTAACACTACCTTGAAGTAATGCAGCATATCTTATTATGGTCGTGAAGAAATATAACAACAACAACACTATAATAAATTTAAATATAGCAGATTTTAATCTAACAATTAATCTCGGTCTGGTTTCGAATAAAACCCTTTCTCCTGTTTGTGAATTTCTTCTATTTATACCCAACATGTTATCAACACTTACATCTTTACTTGGTTATCTAAATATTTTATTATAGTTACAACAGATAGAATTTGATGACAGTAAATAGAATAATCCGGGAGAGAATAAGAATTGGAGAAACAGATTTAATTCTTAAAACTGATCAATTAGAACATGAACTCCCTAAATTTATCCTTACACAACGATTAAGACTTAAAAATTATATAAATATGCATCCAGAATTTTTAACAAGTTTTGAACCAGTTCGAGTATTTGGAGAATTTGATAAATCCACATATGGAAGAAAATTCCATTCAAATGAACCTCCACTTATTGTCAAATTGATGGCCAGAGCAGGAAGAAAAGGTGATGTAGGGCCAATGGCTGCCGTTGCAGGAACAATATCCCAACTTTGTTTGGGATTCTTGGTTGAAAATGGGGCTAAATATGTTATAGTAGATAATGGTGGTGATTTGGCACTTGAAACTGACAAAGATGTTGTAGTTGGTTTATATGCTGGAGAATCATCCCTTTCCGGACAATTAGGGTTTAAAATCAAAAGTGGAAAAACACCCATTGGCATATGCACATCTTCAGGAACTGTTGGACACTCAATAAGCTTTGGAAGATCAGATTCTGTTACGGTCTTTGCAGACGAAGCAAGTATTGCCGATGCACTCGCGACTTCAATTGCAAACTCTGCAGTCGGTGAAAAGGATCATGATGCTGTACAAAATTCCATTGAAAAAGCTGAAGACTTCAAAAACCTCATGAAAGGCGTGTTAGTTGTGGTTGGTGAGAATGCCGGGATCCTTGGAAAAATCCCTAAACTCGTTCAAACAGATAAAAAAGTTGTTATAGGAGATTTATTTGAAGTTTAAGAATAAATCTCATTTTTATTATTGATTTTATGGCTACCACAAATCATAGTGGGTTAATTAACCCACCAAGTGGAAATACTTTTACATTACTCCCCTTTTCAATTATTTCAACATTCTTGGGAATTTCAATAAACCCATCAGCTTCTGCAAGGGAAGTTATAGCACCAGAATCTTTCAATATTGGAACTGCATTTCTTCCATCTATTTTAACTAACAAATAATGGGTTCTTCCTCTTGCTGGACGGTATCTGCGTGATATTTCAAGTTCTACAACATTTTTATTTATTAAACTTGCTGATATATCTATTGATGCCATTTTTCTTAAAAATGGTGCAAACAAAACGTGAAAAACCATTAATGCAGCTACAGGATAACCTGGAAGACCAAATAAAAATTTATCTTCCTCCCCATTTCTTAATCGACCAATTATGGTAGGCTTTCCTGGTTTAACAGATACTCCATGAACAATAACTTCACCCAGATCATCTAAAACTTCCCTTAAAATATCACCAGTGCCTGCAGATGTACCACCAGATGTTATTATAAGATCAACGTCTTTAAATTCATTTATTTTATCTTTTAAAGAATTGTAATCATCTTTAACTATTTCAGTATGTAAAGGTATACATCCACATGATTTTACTGCACTTGAAATTGTTTGAGAATTAATATCATATATCTTGCCATAGGTCAATTCTTCATCATGCCCTATAATTTCGTTTCCGGTAGATATGATTGCAACACGTGGTTTCTGGAATACAGGGATCTCCTTCAATCCAATTGCACTTAAAACACCTATTTTGTCGGGTGTAATTCGTGTACATCTTTTCAGAAGAAGTTCTCCGGACATTATATCGGAACCTTCCTTTGCTATGTTTTGACCAATGGCTGCACTCTCGTAGATAAGAATTTCCCCATCTTGGGTATCTGTAAATTCTATCATTACAACACCATTTGCATCTTCAGGCACTGGAGCTCCTGTTGAAACTTCAGTACAAAATCCCTTAGTTAACTTTTTTGCAGGAACATCACCTGCTCCAACAACCTCCAGAAGTTTTAAACGCACCGGATGTTCTTCTGAAGCTGAAAATGTGTCCTCAGCAATTACAGCATAACCATCCATTGACACCCTTTTGAAGGGTGGTAAGTTTATTGTAGCATTAATATCTTCTGAGAGAATTCTTGTCAATGATTTTTTTAAAGATACTTTTTCGACTCTTTTGTTAATTGGTATATTCTCTATAATTTTTTTTACTTCGTCAGGATCCATTATACTTAGAAATTCTTTTCCCATGTTATCACATTCTATGCCCAAAATATTTTGAATTTTATAGTCTTACAAAATTATGATTATATTTGTATTTACATTTCATTGTTAAGCCAATTGATTACTTTTCATATGCATCTTACTCAATTGAATTACCTTCTACCATACATAGTATTCTCATGGAATAGACAGTGATGTAAATGAAGCTGATTGATGTAGGAATGTAAGAGGAAGAAACTAGGTATCATAATATATGAGTCTTCGATGAATTCAAAGATCTGATAGTTTTTCCTATGCATGAGTTTAGAAATTTTAATATGGAATGTCAATTACAAAAGTCAAACTATAATATTTTGGATCTGAAACCCCAGATTTTCGAGTTATTAGAATAATAATTTGGAACTTATCTTGGATTTTGATGCCTAATCGCTCGTGAATTATTCAAAATTGGAAAAATTTATGTCGATCATTATTTCAGAATAGGAAAAAGAATAAACTACAAATATTTTATGGGTCTTTGGAGGTTTAAATTTGAATTTAATTCAAACTAAGGTTAAAAAATATTTTGGGGAACGAATTGTTGTCGATAAAAAGATGAAAGAATATTCGGTGGAGTTATAGGAAGTATAATATAATTTTGAACGATAATCAGCAATGTACTGAGGAGGAATCTGTTAAAATTATATGTAATAATGATTTTGAAGAAATCAGACGCATAATCAAAGAACTAAAAAATGATGATGATGATGATGATGATGATTTGATGGTAGAGTTAAACGGTATTAAAATGGAAATTACAGAACAAAAGGCATTTTTTATTATTTAACTAAGTTATCCTTTGATTAAGAAAATGCTTAAAATCTGTTTTAAAGTTTGATCAAATCAATTGATATTGTCCAATGGTATTCAGAATAAACTAATCTAAATTTTCCTGATGCACTTATCTTTGATAAATGCGCTTTTTTATATACCCCAAAACACTATATAAATAGGAAGGTTAAATGATCAATGAATTTATATTACTAAAAATAATATAATCGTTAAAAAAATATGTTTTTAAATTAAATAAACATACATAAAAATTATTTCATTTTACAGATCATAGAACAGCTTCAAGAAGGAGGAGAGTATTTGAAAAGAGGACAAAATCAGGGCCCACAAGAAATGAGGAGAGTAAGATCACCTAGAAGAGGTGAAATACCAGGAGTTGTTGAGCAGATACTCGGCCATGGGAAACTCAGGGTTAGATGTGCAGATGGCAAAACCCGACTCTCAAGAATTCCGGGTAAAATGAAGAAAAGAATCTGGATAAGAGAAGGAGATGTTGTTTTAATAAAACCATGGGATTTCCAGAGTGATGAGAAGGCAGATGTTATATGGAGATATACCAGAACAGAAGCCAACTGGCTCGAACGAAGGGGTTATTTAAAACTTTAATTTAAATTATTTATCTTAAATAAATCTAAAATGGTTAGAATTTGACAGAACTGGCTTCGTCCAGCTGTTTATAAATCCATACTATTTTAAGCTTTAAGCTTTTAAATTTCATCTACCATAATTTTAAATATTGTTCTTAATTTAACTTATGATTATAAGGTCTTAACAAATTCAAAGCTGTTTAAAGCTCTTTTATTGGTGAAAACCCCATGTGCTCGAAAGTATCTAAAGCTGACAATCAATTGAGAAAAATACTGTCAGAAAAACGTTTAAAAGGCGATGAAGATAGAAACGTCGGAAGTGAAGTTTTTGACAGACTAACACTTGAAACACTCTACAAACTTGCAAAAATGGGTTATATAAACCAATTACAAGGAGCAATAAGTACTGGAAAAGAGGCTAACGTCTTCAAAGGCATTGATGATGAGGGTAATTTTGTAGCAGTCAAAATATACAGAGTAGGAACTTCAGATTTTAAGAAAATGCAGTACTACATTCAGGGAGACCCCAGATTCAATGTTAGAACTTCCAATAAACGTCAACTAATTAATACTTGGGTTACCAAAGAATTAAGAAATTTAACCCGTGCTCAGGATGTTGGAGTCAGAGTTCCAAGACCTATTATTGCAAAAAACAATATTTTAGTTATGGAATTTATAGGAGACGAAATTGGAAATCCTGCACAACTTATGAGACAATCTAAAATATCTGATCCAGAATACGTAGCTAAAAAAATAATGGATTACGTTAAAATACTTTATAAAGACGCTAAATTAGTACATGGTGACCTTTCAGGTTACAATATACTAATAGAGAATGGAGAACCTGTTATAATCGACATATCTCAAGGTGTTATGGTTGACCATCCCATATCAAGGGAGCTTCTAAATAGAGATATAGACAACTTATTTAGAGATTTTAAAAAAATGGGTCTTCAGATATCTAAGGATCAAATTAAAAGTAAAATTATGGATTTATGAGGATAGAAAAGTTTATTAAAAAGGATATGAATATATTTATTAAATTGAGGTGAAATCATGCCTGACACAGAATACCTCAAAATTCCCCGTGAAAGAGTCGGGGTTGTTATTGGGAAAAGCGGCATTACAAAAGATGAAATTGAAAATTTAACCAAAACCGAAATAATAGTGGATAGTGAAGCTGGAACAGTGGCAATATCACCAACAGAAGAAACTGAAGATCCTTTATCGGTATGGAAAGCTCGTTACATAGTTAAAGCCATAGGTAGGGGATTTAATCCTGAAATATCGGTTAAACTAATGGGAGACGAAACTATTCTCGAAATAATAAATCTTCCCGATTATGTTGGAAAATCAAAAAAAGCAATATTACGACAAAAAGCCAGAATAATTGGAAAAGACGGCCGAACAAAAGACATAATAACCGATATGACCGGTGTTGATATTTCTATTTATGGTAAAACAGTTGCAATCATTGGGGACATGGAACAGATACACATTGCAAAAGAAGCCGTTGAAATGATTTTAAACGGAGTAAGACATAAAACTGTTTATGCATTCCTCGAGAGAAAAACACGTGATATGAAGATCAAACAATTTCATAAAATGGCAAAAGATGAAACAGACCTCATATAATATTTAGAGGCTTCAAATCTAATAAAATCTAAAATTAATATTAAATTTATAAAAAAATTGATGCATAATAATTTGTGTTTAAAGGAGGCTAAGTTTGGAGAGAGAAGCATCAGAACTTTTTGAAGAATTTAAGGAACTTACAGCATCTGAATTTTTCAGAAGGAACAAACAAATGCTGGGATTCTCTGGAAAAATAAGATCCCTCACAATGGTTTTTCACGAGCTGATAACCAACAGCCTAGATGCAGCAGAAGAGGCAGGAATACAGCCAGAAATTTCCATAGACCTTAAGAGAGTTGATAAAGATCATTATATACTTTATCACATGGATAACGGGCCTGGAATCCCCGAAGATTTCATTACAAAGGTATATTGTACCATGTTTGCGGGTTCCAAATTCAGAAACATCCAATCCAGAGGTCAACAAGGGCTTGGTTGTAGTGGTTGTGTTCTGTTATCCCAAATGACAACAGGAAAACCTGCCAGAGTAATATCCGGCTATAAGAAGGGTGAAAAACTCCAGGGAGTTGAAATGACCTTTAAAATGGATGTTAAAACTAATAAAGGTCTTATATTAGATAGAAAGCCTGCAGAAGTTACATCTACTGGTGTAGCAATAGAACTACAGTTTAAAGATGTTTCATATTCCCTCAGTGAGCAAGGAGCATTTGAATACATACGTAGGAGTATGATAGCCAACCCTCATGCAAAGATTACCTTCCGTGACCCTACAGGGCACAAATATATATTTGAAAGGGCTACCGATGTTATACCCCCACTTCCTAAGGAAGTTCTACCCCATCCCAGAGGGGTTACAGCAGACGATTTAATATTCATGGCAAAACACACAGATAAAAGGAGATTCAGGAGCCTTTTAACCAGTTCCCTTTCACGAATGTCAACTAAGAGGGTAAATGAAATACAAGAAATTACCAAAATAGACCTTAACAAACGTCCAAAAGACATGAAATGGGATGAAGCAGAGAGGATCGTTGAATTATTTGCCCAAATGGATTTCATGGCTCCACCAACATCTGGTTTGATTCCTATTGGGAAGGTTCAGATTGAAAAGGGTATTAGGGAAATATTAGAACCCGAATTTGTTGCCACAACTACAAGAAAACCCAAAACATACCGTGGAGGAGTTTCATTTGTAATTGAAGCAGGTATTTCTTATGGTGGAAATTCAGGAAGAGTAGTTGGCGAACAGAAACGTGCAGAGATCATGAGATTTGCAAACAGAGTTCCACTGAGTTTTGACCAGGGAAGTTGTGCAATAACAGAAGCTCTAAAAAGTATAGACTGGAAACGTTATGGTATACGTGACCTGGAAAATGCCCCAATAACAGTTTTTGTAAATATTGTTTCAACTAACGTACCATACCTTTCAACGGGTAAACAGAGTGTTGCACCTGAAGAAGAGATACTCCATGAGGTAAGACAAGCTACAATGAAAATTGCAAGGAGTCTTCAGAAATATATTAACGCTAAAAGAGCAGCAAAAGATGAAGAGATGCGTTCAAAGATTTTTGAGACATATGTACCTGTAATAATGAGAGAAGCAGCACTACTTGCAGGAAAGGATGTTCCAGAATATGAACACATTCTGGCCAAGGTAACAAGAAGACCAAAGATACTCGATGAAATGGATATAGATTTAGGCGAATTAGCAGATGATGATATAGTAGGCGAAAAGGATGATGAATAGAAAAGAACTTGCCTTAAACAGGAAAGAGTTAGCTGTAAACAAACTCCAAAGTCTTGGTGAAAAGATCATAGAGGATGTAAATTTAATGAACGTCCCCGCAATAAAAGTACCTTCAAGGGGTACTTCAAACATAGTTTATGATGATTTAAAACGATACTATGTACTCGGAGACCGCTACGGACAAAGATCACTAGGAAATGTGAAACAGATCAAAAAAATTGGCCAAATGGTATATATGGCCAATTTCTGCAAGAGTCTTGTGGAAACAGGAAAAACAGCAACACTGAGGGAAATGTACTATGTTTCCGAAGGTTGGGATATAGATTTCGGAGACCAGCAAGAATCCAACATAGTAGGAGAAGATCTTGAAGTAACACTTGGAATCTCACGTGAAGACTTAGGATTAATGCCAGAAGAAGATGGTGCATCTGTTTATGGAGATATAACACTCAAAGACGACGACGTAGAAATAAACGCATTGAGAATGGGCAAATCAGGATACACAATTTCACCAACTATAGATGAAGTTGAACTAGTCGACCATAATGTGCAAAGGGTAATAGCAGTAGAAACAATGGGTATGTTCCATCGAATGGTTCAAGAAAACGCTTATAAAAAGTTTGAAACACTCATTGTCGGCCTTAAAGGACAAGCAGCCCGTGCAACAAGAAGATTCCTTAAAAGGGTTAATGAAGAACTTGGACTCCCCGTATACATCTGTAACGATGGAGATCCATGGGGATTCCATATCGCAATGGTTATAATATCTGGAAGTGCAAAACTCGCACATGTAAACCACGAACTTGCAACACCCAATGCAAAATTCCTAGGAGTTACAGCGTCAGATATTATAAATTACGATTTACCTACTGACCCATTAAAGGATATTGATGTATTAAGACTCAAAGAACTATATAAAGATCCTAGATACAGAGATGATTTCTGGAAGGTAGAAATTAAGAAAATGCTTAAAATTGGAAAAAAAGCAGAACAGCAGTCTTTCTCAAAATATGGATTGGAATATGTAGTTGATACTTATTTACCAGAAAAACTCGATGCAATGTGAATATACCAAGGTTGGCAATATCAACCAGCTTTATTTTTTTTTAATTATTTATTTAGATTAATTTATTAATTTTAAGAACAAGAATTTCGGTTTTTGAACATTAATTACTAAATTTAAATTTTTACAAATTCAGAATACAATATTAGAATATACATTTTATTGTTGAGTTATAGACTATAATAATTAACTTCGCTTTAAAGAAATTAACAAAAAATGCATCCTTTATCAATTTAAAACCAGAATTATTCAATTTAAAAAAATTAATATGATACAAATAACAGAATAAATATTGTGATATCATGGTTGAAAAAGAAACAGTACAATGTGGAAGATGCGATAAATGGTTCGAAAGGGAAAATGAAAAAAATGCTAGAATCAAAAAAGAGGGCAAAGTAAAGGAATATTTATGTCCTGACTGTGATGATACTATTATTAAAGACGAATAATTTATCTGTAAATTACTTTTAAACTACATTAAATTACTTTTTATTTTTATATGGAAATGAATCCACAAAATCTAAATAAAAATATAATATTATCTTTTTTTCATGGTTTAAAGCAATACCTAAAAGCCCTAATCCCATCGTTAAAAATGAAAAATTCCCAATTAACCCTGCAACGACAGGATTTCTAAAGTATAATATTAAAGCAGTGAAAATAGCTATAGCAACTAATTCCATACCCATTATCAAACCAACCAATCCAATAATTTTATCTAAATTTGCAATTATCATGATTTTACCCTCTTTTGAAATTATAAAGACATAGAATTGAATTAACAATTTATTAAATTAACAGATTCAATTTCCTATCTAATTTTTTTGTAATATAAATTATAATGTAAAAGTTTAGTCATATAAACTTTTGTATTATCATAATTAATTCAGTTCTACTAATATTAGGGTGTGTTGTATTAACCACAGGTGGGACCTTAGTTGTATTAGTCACAGAGGGAACAGTAGAATTATTCACCACGGATGATAATAATAATGATGATATACAGTTTGAGCATTTAATTCTCCTGTACCATGCACATATAGCAACTAAACCCACCAGTAACAATAGAGTCACTGATAATTTTTTATTCATTTAATCCAGCCTCCAGTTATAGGGGATATGTGCTTGGTTGCCAATACGTTTCCTAAATTATTTATTGATGAACTTAAGTACGACAAACCTGTCGCAATTGCTGATTGAAATCCAGAAGAAGATATTGCAACCATTTTAGATATCTTGAACGGTATTCTTCCGTTTTCAAAACTTTGTTTACTTGATCTCATAGTCTTGACTCCTAATATCTTGTAGAACTCCTTTATTTGTTGTATTTTAATTTTTATGCTTTGTTGTTCCTTAATTTGTTTGATACCAAATGTATTATATGAATTATTTTGAACGTATTATGCACATTATATGTAAAAGTCAGTGAACAATTTGATGCTATAATACATTTTTATTGTAGATATCTCAAAATATATCCATTTTAATTATACAAATGATCTCAATTGGTGCGTATCAATCACTTTTGTATAAACTTTTATTCTAATAACATGAACTATTTCACAGAATATACATTATTATAATATTATTTTTTAAAATTCTTTATTTTTTAGAAAAAGTGGGTATATCAATTTAATCAAGAAGTTGATGGTACTTTGGACTGTTTATGAGAACTGAATTAGATACATTTAATAATTCTTTACAGATTGCTGAAAGTTTGATGGAAGAATAATAATGGTAATGCATATCTTTATTAATCGGTTTTCATCAGTTTTTAAGCGTTAAAATATTTATAAATTATTTTGATATTTTATGCCTATCAAACAAAATTAACCATAACCTTAAAATGATTAATCAAGTTAGATATATGATCTTAAAAATATTTCAAAACAATTATTTCTAATTTTAATAAAAAAAATCAAAAGATTTAATGATGTAAATATCTAAAACATTATCATGAGAGTGAAAAGTAATAATTCTGATTAAAAACAAATTTTCTGAAGAAACAATGAAATATTAATAATAAAATTTAAGAAATAGGTTGATAATTACTTTTATCTCACAATGTAGAATAACTGGTAAAATCCTATGAAATGGAGGTTTATTAATGAAAACTGTTGGAATAAATGGATATGGTACCATTGGTAAAAGAGTTGCAGATGCAGTAACTGCCCAAGACGATATGAAGATCGTAGGAGTTACTAAACGAACCCCCAATTTTGAGGCTAAAAGGGCAGTGGAATTAGGTTATGATATTTACATGAGCTCACCAGATAGGGAAAACCTCTTTGAAGAAGCAGATATCCCTGTAAAAGGTACTATTGATGATCTATATGATAAGGTTGATATAGTGGTTGATTGTACTCCTGGTGGGATAGGCGTTAAGAATATGGAATCTTACAAAAAAGCTGGTGTTAAGGGGATATTCCAGGGTGGTGAAAAACATGGAAAGATAGGAAAATCTTTCAATTCATTTGCAAATTTTAATGATTCCGTGGGAGAAGATTATGTCAGGGTAGTTTCTTGTAATACAACTGGTCTTTGTAGAACTCTAAATCCTATTAAGGAACTATGCGGTATTAAAAAAGTTAGGGCAGTGATGGTAAGGCGCGGTGCAGATCCTGGACAGGTTAATAAAGGACCCATAAATTCAATAGTGCCAAATCCTCCTACAGTACCTTCACATCATGGTCCGGATGTTCAAACTGTAATGTATGGACTTAACATAACAACAATGGCAATTTTAGTTCCAACTACGCTCATGCATCAACATAATCTTATGGTAGAGCTTGAATCTGATGTAACAATTGACGATGTAATAGATACATTTGAAAAAACTCCACGTGTTTTACTTGTAGATGCTTCAAGAGGACTTGGATCTACAGCAGAAATCATGGAGTTTGCAAAGGATCTTGGAAGGCCAAGAGGAGACTTATTTGAGATTGCAGTATGGAGAGAATCCTTGAATATTGTAAATAATGAATTATATTATATGCAAGCAGTTCACCAGGAATCTGATGTGGTACCTGAAAATGTGGATGCTATAAGGGCCATGCTTGAACTGGAAACAAACCCAGAAAAGTCTATAGCTAGAACCAATAAAAATATGGATATAATTAAATAATTTTAATCTACATTTCTTTTTTTTTAAATCTAATTTTTATTAAATCATAAGTTAGATTGTATTTCTGGAGGGAATATCACTTTTACACCTTGATCTTCAAACTCTTTTTTATATCTTAAATCTTCTGTGAATATAAATGCTTTATCATCAAATCCATAGGAAATAAATAATTTTAAATGTCTTAAAGTTGCCCCAAAATTTTCGATTTTAGGTTTTATCTCAATAAAATATCTAGAATAGTGTTGATGATGATCTCCGGGGTATCTGAGGATATCTTCGCTTTTACAACTGGGACAGCTATCCATATTTTTGTGGGTCAAATTGCAGTTGTTACATAAATAACGTGGGACAACAAAAATAATATCAGGCGCACCTATCCTAAATCCGTTGTTTGAA
This sequence comes from Methanobacterium sp., assembly GCA_003158115.1. Taxonomy (GTDB): domain Archaea; phylum Methanobacteriota; class Methanobacteria; order Methanobacteriales; family Methanobacteriaceae; genus Methanobacterium_B. Next base: position 15,958 of record PMGM01000018.1, on the reverse strand, counting down.
ACTATATACTCCTCTGCATGAATTTTTACATTATCCCAATCCCATTTTTCAGCTTCAGGATTGTTTAAAATGATTATATGTCTTAAATTATCTTTATTAAGCAACCANNTTAATACACATCCATGATCAATATCAATATAGTTTTGAAGTTTAAGACCTTTATTCAAATTTACATTCTTGAGTAACCAGTTTAATTTCCTCTTAAATATCTGAAATAATTAAAAATCCTCTAATTATATTGTAGGTTAGATTCAATTCAAAAAGTCAAAATATAATGAATATCAAAATATCAAACATGAAATATGATTTCCATACCCACAGTAAATATTCAGCCGATGGTTATGTTGAACCTAAAACAATGGTAAAAATTGCTGCTAAAGTAGGCCTTTCAGGAATTGGGGTAACAGATCATAACACAATAAAAGGTGGTTTAGCTGCTAAAAAATATGAAAATGATGAAATTCAAGTAATTGTGGGTTCTGAAATTTTAACTGATAAAGGTGAAGTTATAGGGATTTTTTTAACCGAAGAAATAAAATCGACACTTTTTATAGATGTTATTGAAGAAATTAAAGCCCAAAATGGAGTTGTAGTAGTTCCTCATCCATTTGATGGAATTAGAAGTACTTCATTACATCCAACACATTATGATGCTAGATTCATTGATAGCGTAGAAGTCTTCAACTCAAGATGTGTGCGTCAAGCATATAATGATATGGCAAAGGATTATGCAAAAGAAAATTACTTGAATAGCATTGCAGGAAGTGATGCCCACTTTGAAAATGAAATTGGAAATGCAGGAGTAGAAACTGACTCTGATAATATTAAAGAAGCCGTTCTAAGTGGTAATGTTACTGTTTTTGGTAAAAGATCAAATATTATAAACCCAGTCACAACTAAATTGCTTAAAATATGGAGAGGCCCAAAAATATAAGTTTGAACTACAATCAGGAAGTATTAATATGAAAAATAAAAGAGTTGAGCTAGATCAATATTTGTCTAGTTATAATGAACAAATAGATTTATTAGCCAGAGATGTTCGTAATATGATTCTTGAACTAGTACCCGAAATGGATGAAGTCATTAAAGGAAAAATCTTTTCTATGAAAAGAATGGATTTGTTTGTGCCATTGTATCACATAAAGACCATGTTAATCTGTTTGCTAGAGGCACAGAACTTAAAGATTCTACAAAAATGTTAGAAGGAAGTGGTAAAAAAATAAGACATGTTAAGATCTACGACTCAGATCTAATTAATACAACAATTCAAAAACTTGATCATAGAAGCTGTTAATCTGAACATATCATAAAAAATTTCTTTATATTATTATATTATTAGTGATCAATATAATTTAATGGAAGAGATAGAATATTTAACTAAATATTTGTATAAGATTTAGTTTTATCGATTTAAAATATTTCAGGTGATTATGATGGAATGCCAAGATTATGGACTTACGCGAGATACTGAAAGAAACAACCTTAATTTAAACCCACTCCAAAGAGGAGGGGTTCTCCCTGTTGAAGCAAGAAAAGCATTATACGAATTTTCTGAAGGTTACAGTGTTTGTGATTACTGTGCTGGAAGACTGGATGAAATATCAAAGCCTAATATAAAAGGTTTTCTTGATGATCTAGCAAGTTTCATAAATATAGATCATGCCCGAACAGTACACGGAGCTCGTGAAGGTAAGTTTGCTGTTATGCATGCTCTTTGCAAACCAGGTGATACCATAGTTGTTGATGGAAACGCACATTATACTACCCATGTAGCTGCTGAAAGGGCGGGACTTAACATGGTAGAAGTTCCAAATACTGATTATCCCAATTATGAAATACGTCCAGAAAGTTACAAAGAAGTTCTTGAGGATTTAAGTGATCAAGGCGAAGATGTTAGTCTTGTACTTTTAACACATGTTGATGGTAATTATGGAAACTTAACAGATTCCAGTTCAATAGGAAAAATAGCCCATTATGCCGGAGTGCCTCTGCTTTTAAATTGTGCTTATTCCATGGGAAGGATGCCAATCGATGCTAAAAAACTTAATGCAGATTTTGTTGTTGGAAGCGGACATAAGAGTATGGCTGCATCTGGACCTATTGGTGTTCTTGGTTTAAAAGAAGAATGGGCAGATATAATACTAAAAAGATCTGATATGCATGCTGTTAAGGAACTTGAAATGTTAGGGTGCACAAGTAGAGGAGCACCTGTTGCAACCCTCATGGCTTCATTACCATATGTAATAGAAAGGTTGAAAAATTGGGACGATGAAGTTATTAGTACTAGAAAATTTGTAGATAAAATGGAACAAATTGAAGGTGTGACACAATTAGGAATTCGACCAACAAAACATGATTTGGTCCGTTTTGAAACACCTATTTTAGATAAAATAGCCGAAAAACATTCTAGAAGAGGTTTTTTCTTATATGAAGAGCTTAAAAAAAGGGATATTGTAGGTATAAAACGTGGACAGACTAAATGGTTCAAGTGTAGTATTTATGGTTTCACTCAAGAACAAAAGGATTATATTGGGGAATCTTTCACTGAAATAGTGGATAAATATAATAAAAAGTAAAATATCCTTTTTATATATTTTAATTCACCTGTATATTGAATAATATTGTTTATAATTTCATTATACAATCTAAATTTTTTTTTAATTATCCCAAAAATTGGATTTATTAACTTATTTTATAGATCCAACTACTACAGAATAGTAAATGTAATCAAATGGGGAAAAAATTTATAGTTTCTCTTAAATTTATTTTAAACATTAATCCCATGTTCAATTTACTATGTGGATAATCAAATGTACATATAATTAAATGAAAAGTTGTGTTAATAATCAAATTTGAACAACTGGAAATTGAACTTCGGTTAAGAGTTCACTTTCAGACACTTCCATGGGACTATTGAAGTATATCTCAATGGGTGCACCAGTCATTTGATACCCATCTTCAATTACTTTATTCATTATTACTTCATAAACCAACCCTACTTCGTTGTAAGGCCCTTTATGAATTGCAGAAAGAACTTGTTGTACAGGCATAATTTTTATTTTGACTTTACCTGATTCAGATGCATCACCTATAAATGGAACCCCTAATTCGTACTGCATATCTTCAGGGGCAACTTCAACCGGACTTGTATAATAAGCTGAATAAGGAGGGCCTGTTATTTCAACTTTCTGTTCCATCATCCAATCTGCTATCTCTCCAATCAAATCTCCCATATCTTCCACAGGTCCTGTGTAAAATATATATGCAACCTGTTTTTCTTCTGTTTCTTTAAGTTTATCTCCATTTTTACCCCTCAATAAATTGTTATATATAATAGTTTTTTAAATTTTAATTAATATAAATTGGGATGTAATTGGATAATTTATAATTTGAATCTCAAATAAATCAGAAATATAGGAAAATATAATCTCAAAAATTAGTTAATAATAACATCTCATAAATATGAATCTAACTCTCTTTTTAACAACCCTAAACCTGGTTTATGGTATAATACTAGAATTCAACACTAACTAATTTAAACCAAATTTAAAAAAAAATTTAAAATAAAGATATCTTCAGAAAATCACTTTATACAATAAAATCCGGCTTGCATATATGATCTCCAAAACATCTCAACAATACTAAACCCTGATTTTTTTAATAATGAAATATGTTCATCAATTGTTATTGGAAAATATTCGACATCGAAACGTTTTAAATGCATTTCAACCTTTTTTTCATCCCTACTCTTTGATTCCTGAAAATTTTTCCAATATTCCTTACCAATCTCCACACCACTAGCAGTTGTTGGGCGAACATTCTCAAATGTTATAAAAATACCATTATGTTTTAACAGTCCAAAACAATTTGTTGTGGCTTCAAATCTTTCATTTAGAGACATATAATGATGAGACTGAATTGCTGTAATTACATTTGGCTTACAATCATCATCAAGGGTTATATTTTCTGTTCCTGTTGGTTCAAGAAATATTACTCTGTCAGGAAAATGTTTCGATAATTTATTTTTAGCCAAATTAAGCATTTCCAAAGAGGGATCAACCAGTATGAAATAAGTATTATCAAATACTTTTAATGCTTTCTGTACAAGCGTACCAGTTCCACATCCAGTATCCAACCAAACATCTGGGTCATCTAAAATGGTCTTTATAATTTTTAAAGATTCATTATGAAATGACTCATAATATGGGATTGTGTCTATTATTTCTAGATCATAATCATTTGATTTGTGAGATGATCTATTATCTTCATTCACCATTCAATCCTCGATAATTTATATAAATATTAAACATAAATTTTCGAAAAAATATGGGATATTTAACCCATTTTAATCACAGGAAATCTTACCTCTGTAAGAAATTCTTCAGGAGATACCTGGCTTGGATCATTCAGATAAACCTCAGTAACGGGTCCAACAATATCATATCCATTTTTATCAGCATATTCTGCCAATGCATGGATTACTGGACCTACATTATTATAAGGTCCCTTGTGTATCGCTGCAAGCACAGTATGTTCGGGTATTTCTTTGTATCCTAACTTACCCTCTTGGATCTTTAAATCTCCATCATAGGAAAATCCAATTTCATATTCTAGTTCTTCTTCTGGAACTTCTTCAGGACTGTTGAAGTATGATCCATATACCATACCAGTCATTTTCAGCCCTTCATCCATAACCCACTCACCAACTTCTTGCATGTGGTCGGGAATTTGGTCATAACTTCCTTTAAATTGTGCATAAGCCACTTTTGTATCTTTAATTCTTTTTTCTATTATATCCATAATAACACTCCAAAAATAATATGTAATCCCATGAATATTAAAATTCTTATCTATATAACCTTAGTTAAGATTATTAAATTACATAAATTGTATAGTTAAATTGTGGCTTTAGAATGTTTAAAATAAAAATATAAAATTAATGAATTGATTTATGGATATTTCAAAAGAATAAAAAAAAGAATAAAAAAAAAATATATAAAATTATGCTGAGCTCGGTGGTTGATGAGTTTTCAAAGTAATTGTACTATCTGCACAATTCTTTAAAGCTACACTAAACCCTGGTTCGGCCCCTATTACTATGGTTTTTTTGCCATGCTCCTTGGCTACATTTATCAATGGGAAAAAGTCAATATCACGAGTCATAAGTGCTATCACATCAATATTAGGATTGTGTATAAGCTCGAATGCCTCCACAGCCATTTGAACATCAGTTTCACCCGCTACGATCATGGGTGAAAATCCTTGATTTACTACTGCTTCTATTAGTTTATCTGAAGCGTATTGGTTGAGGAAAACTTTACCAACCTTTATATTTCCATGTTCGGCTATTAAACTCCTTACAGTATCTAAATTGCAGTCAAATTCTTTACGAAGCATATTTGGACCATCTACAAGCAGGCCAATATTTTTTCCATGAGAATTTTCTCTTATAAGTGGAATATAATCTTTAAATGAACTTAATTTATCAAAACGATGCATTTTATCTCTCCAGTGAATATTAATATATGATTAAAAGAATTATTTTGGAATCTTGAATTGTTTTTATTAAATAGTATAATATGTATGTATATTTGTATTGTTAATAAACGATAAGTACCTATGCCTAATTTATACCCAATTTGATCACTATATTAAAATTATATAACCCTATTCTACACATTTTTTTGGTATTAAACTACGTGTCCATCCATTTATTATGTTTTTTAATAGCCTTAAATTTTTGGGAATACAGAAAATTTATTGGGTGTGTAATAAAAAAAATTAATATATACATAAAAATGATTCTATTTATTATTGTAAAAATTGTATTATAATTATTTAATAAATTGTATATCAATATGATCAGTCTTCTGTTATTAGAACTAAATGTTCATCAGGATATAACTTACAAATCAACTTTATATCCCCTATTAATAATTCATACAAGGAATAGTTACAGATGTTAAAAAAGATTATTGTTATTATTATATCAATATTTGTTTATTCAGTAATAGAACCTAATCTGATTGAAATTAAGGAAATAATTATTAAATCAAACCAGATTCCTGCAGAATTTGATGGTAAACACATACTTTATTTGACAGATATTCATTACGGCCCATTCGTCAGTAAACAACGATTGGAAAGCTTAGTAAACCAAACAAATTCATTGAATCCCGATACAATCCTATTAGGGGGGATTATGTAACTAATGATCCCTCATCTGTAGGTCCTGTTTTTATTTCTTTATCAAAACTAAGGGCACCATTAGGAGTTTATGGTATTTTAGGGAATAATGACCCGAAAAACGTTTCTATCCAAGCTATGAAAAATGCAAATATCACATACATTGGGAATAATGGTGTTTGGATAAGTGATAATTCATCTAAAATTCGAGTTGGAGGAGTGGTAGATATGGACACAGATATCCCAGACCAACTTCCAATACTTCGAGGAGTAACTTCAAACAATTTTGGATACTGGTTTCTCATAAACCAGACTATTTTCCCTAAAGTTTCTAGATCACGGATAGATCTCGTACTTTCCGGACATACACACGGAGACCAAATTACTTTCTTTGGGCTTTATGCTCCATTTATAAATTCTAAATATGGGCAGAATATGTGAATGGAGAAAAGAATAATATGTAACAATACCATAATAATTAGTAATGATATAGGAATGGTTGGGGCACCCTTGAGGTTTTTTGCAAGGCCTCAAATTATTGTAGTAACATTAAAAAGAGTAAATTAATGTTAGTTATCTGAATTATGATTTGATTATACAGTATATTAATCATTCCATCGAAATCTTACCCATACCGGTGCTCTTGGAGATCTTTTGATGATTTCTTGCATTTTAATCTCTGCTAAAAGAGGTTTTGAAGTCACTAATATTTCGGATTCTACTTTGGGAGGTACTGTTATCCTTAATGGTTCCTGATTTTCTATTAAAAGTTTTAATATATCTACCCTGTCTTGGTCACTAAATCCTGTACCTACCTTACCAAAATATTTTCCATCTTTTTCCATTAATAGAGCACCAAAAGGGATACTACCTGTACTTTTGGTTGCTCCGATAATATTTACATCTACTGTATCTCCCTTTTTGATTTTCAACCATTGATCTGATCTTCTTCCTGGTTCATATTTTGAATATGAATTTTTAATTACAACACCTTCAAAACCCTTTTTTAAATAATAAAGAAATTCTTCTTCAATTTTTTCAACTTCATGAAACGGTACTATTGCAATGTTGGTATTGGGATGCACAACTTTCATTAATATTCCCTTGCGTTCAATAATTGTGATGTTTAATAGATCTTTTTCATAGCGAATAATATCAAAAATATTGTATGTAGCAGGTTTCTTCCGTGATAGTAGGCTAATCTTAAATCTGTCTTCTACATTCCTGTTTAATAGTTGCCTAAAACCACCAGCAACAGTCATCTCACCATCTAATATCCAGTCATTCCCTTCAATATTATCCTTCAATGCTTTAACAATCTCAGGAAATTTATAGGATGCTTGAATATTTCTTCTTGTCCATAAACTGATCTCATCACCTGAACGTACAGCTATGATTCTTTCACCATCATATTTCGGTTCAATTATCCAAGATCCTATTAACATTACTTCTGGGCTGGTTAATGTCGCAAGCATTGGATCTATCATATTTGGCATATATAAACCTCTTACTTCTATTCTTCCAGCATTTTTTCCAGTTCAACTTCTATCGATCTGGTTTCTGGTAATTTAAATTCTGATACCTCCACCTCTTCGCCCAAGAATTTTTTCTCTACAAGTTCTTTGACTTCTTGAGTGTAGGTTTCTGTGTATTTGGTCCAATCAAACTTGAAAGTCATTTTCTCAACTGCTTTTACACCTTTATCAACTAACTCATTATTAACTTCAGATTCAAGTATTTCAACTTCATCCATAGGCCGTACCTGTTCATGGTAAAGTAGTTGTTTTAGAAGCAATCCCTTTCCATGTGGTTGTATCATTCCAAGATATTCATTGGTTCTGGAAACCCATTTTACTATTGCTACTTTATCACTCTGGATCAAGGATTCCTTCAGAAGAAGGAAACTTTTTCCTGCTCCTCCCTTTTGCGGCGAATCAGTACCAATATAGTATGGTTTGTTCAATGCCTCTATAGGTATTTCTTCCATTTTACAAAAACCTAAAATTTCCATGATTTTTGTGGCAAAAGGTTTGAGATCATCTAATTCTTCATCAGTAAATTTCAGGCATTCACCACCAACAATGTATGCTTTTATAATATCATCCGGTTTAAGTTCCTCTCCATCTTTCTCACACACCTTTTTATATCTCACCCTTCCACAATCGGTCTTATGCACCTGATGAAAACTGATATGAAGATTAGAACTAGCTGCATATGATCTAATAGGTATGAGAATAGAACCAAATGAAAGAAATCCCGACCATATTGACCTCATGAATCACCCCTCCAAAAGTATTATGATATTATATTATATTTGAATTCATAAATTATTTATTGATAATTTGAATTTTGACAAAGAGAGGAGTAGAATAATTATAGTCATGAAAAATACGTTCATAGATAAAGAATTTATTAAAAAAAATTCAGAATATCCAAATTAAAAAATAGTAGAAATAAATGAATATTTGTGAAACATTTGGTTTTAATATCTGTTCATTTAATTCTGTTTCCATATTTTATTAAAATTTTTTCAGCATTATACCGTGTTAGAATTAAAATTTTTAATAAAAAAAATTATATATTAATTAAGAATCTATAAAATCCTTTGATATGATTATGAACGCCGGGACTGGGATTTGAACCCAGGTGGAGTCGAACTCCACAGGATCTCAAGTCCTGCGCCTTCCCTGGCTAGGCTATCCCGGCTTTAAGATAAAAAAGGGGTTAAGCTATATTAGCTTTTTAATTCGATTTCTATACTCACGTTATCAGGTACATTTACCTTCATAACTTGACGCATAGCACGCTCATCTGCTTCGATTCCAACAAGTCTCTTGTGGATTCTTAGCTCCCATTTTTCCCATGTAGCTTTACCTTCTCCATCTGGAGATTTACGGGTTGGCACCACAAGTTTTTTGGTTGGCAGTGGTATTGGCCCTGATAGGTCCACACCAGTTCGCTCTGCTATTCTTTTGAGCTGATCACATACATATGCAAGTTTTTCAGGATCTGTACCTGTGAGTTTTATTCTGGCTTTGTGCATTCCAATCCTCCATAAAAATAAAAAGAAGGTTTAATTTTACCTTCATTTATCATCTGTTAATTACTTTGCCGGTACAATATCTACACACATTCCAGCTGCAACAGTTTGACCCATATCCCTTATAGCAAATCTTCCCATATGAGGAATTTCTTTGATTTTCTCTATTACCATTGGTTTGGTCGGTTTGACAACAACAAATGCTGCGTCACCAGTTTTAAGGAAATCTGGATGTTCTTCTTTGGTCTGACCGGTTGCTGGGTCCAGTTTTTTCTGGAGTTCCATGAAGGTACAAGCAACCTGTGCTGTGTGACAGTGGAATACTGGTGTATATCCAACGGTGATAACACCGGGATGTTGTAGTACAACAATCTGTGCTGTGAACTCTTTTGCAACTGTTGGTGCATTAGATGTGTGTCCAGCTACATCTCCTCTTCTAATGTCATTTTTACCTACACCTCTGACGTTGAAACCTACGTTATCACCAGGTTCTGCTTGTTCAAGCATTTCATGGTGCATCTCAATGGTTTTCACTTCTCCAGTTGATCCAGGTGGTTCGAATATAATATTGTCACCTTTTTTCATGACACCGGTTTCTACTCTTCCCACTGGAACAGTTCCGACACCAGTGATTGTGTAAACATCTTGTACAGGTACCCTTAATGGTAGCTGTGTTGGTTTTTCTGGTGCTTTGAGTTCTGCGAGTGATTCAACTAGTGATGGTCCTTTGTACCATGGAGTTTTATCTGATTTTACTGTGATGTTGTCTCCTTGGAATGCGGATATTGGTATGAAGTTGATGTCTTTTGGTTTGTATGCAACTGTTTTAATTAGTGCACCTATTTCGTCTTTGAGTTCGTTGAACTTTGCTTCATCGTAGTCAACTAGATCCATTTTGTTTATTGCTATGATTAGCTGGTTGATACCAAGTGTTCTAGCAAGGAAAGCATGTTCCTTGGTTTGAGGCATTATACCATCGTCTATTGCAACAACTAGTACAGCTGCATCTGCTTGGGATGCACCTGTGATCATGTTTTTAACAAAATCCCTGTGACCAGGACAGTCCACAATAGTGAATTCATATTTTGGAGTATCGAATTTTGCGTGAGCTAAATCGATTGTAACCCCTCTTTCTCTTTCTTCTTGGAGCTTGTCCATAACAAACCTAAACTTGTTTTCACCATCAGAAAGTTGCTTTTCTGCTATAGCTCCTGACTGTAAGAGAATGTGTCCGACAAGTGTTGATTTACCATGGTCTACGTGTCCAATAAACGCTAAGTTCATATGTTCTTTTGCCTTTGCCATAAAATATACCTCCATTAATATTTTATATCATATCAAATTTTATATCATCAAATTCATGATCAGCCTATGTAATGGTCTGGTCCATAAGGTTCTGGACTTAATCCTTTCCTAGCCCTTATCTCTTTTATAATTGTCTTCTGAAGTTCAGGAGGTAATCTTACAAAACCCGCACTTTCAGTTGACCAGAGACATCGACCTTCAGCAGCAGATCTTATATCTCCTGCGAATCCGAACATTTCAGCAACAGGTACAGTTGATTCCAATGTAGCCATGTCTCCTTCTTGTGACATATCTACTATCTGTCCTCTTCTGTTCTGTATTTCCCTAGTTGCTGCACCCATATAGTCTTGTGGAACGTTGATAAATACTTTTTGTATTGGCTCCAGTAACGTTGGATTGGCCAGCATGATTGCACCGTATACAGCTTTCCTTATTGCAGGTAAAACTTGGGCAGGACCTCTGTGAACAGCATCTTCGTGTATTTTAGCGTCCTTGAGTATTATTTTAAGTCCCATAACCTTTTCTCTGGCTATTGGACCATCGTCAAGTGCACTTTCAAATCCTTCTAGTAAGAGTTCTTTTATCTCATCCAAGTACTGAATACCACGTGTCATGTTGATAAAGAGAGACCTCTTGTAAACATCCCACACCTTTTTAGCCTCATCTTTTGGAAGACCATAGTCTGTGAAAGTTGAACTGCTTTCTTTCTTTTTAACACGTCCTTCTTTGATCTTTCCATCCTGGATAGCATTGAAAAGTTCGTCGGATAGAGGTTCAATATCAATGTAATATCTGTTATGTTTGTTCGGGGACTTACCCTCTACAGGACCAGCTTTTCCAGCAATTGTTTCCCTGTACACAACGATAGGTTCTGAAGTCTCAATTTCCACACCTTTCTCGTCGATACGATAGGTTATGATCTCGAGGTGAAGTTCACCCATACCCGATATAAGATGCTCTCCTGTTTCTTCATTGATTTCTACTCTGATAGTAGGATCTTCCTTACCAATCTGCCTTAGAACTTCTATGAGTTTTGGTAGATCTTTGGTACTTTTAGCTTCTACAGCAACAGTAACAACTGGTTCGGATATGTGTTCAATACCTTCAAATGCATCAATTTTGGATCCTAGATTGGTTGCAGTTTCACCGGCCATAGCATTCTTTGCACCGGTTATTGCAACAATATTTCCTGCAGGAACCTTATCGGTGTTGATACGTTCTGGACCCATATAAACTCCAACTTGTTGGATTCTAGCTTTTCCATGAGAACCTACGAAGTATATTTCTGATCCCTTCTCTATGGTTCCACCATAAACCCTACCAGTTGCAATTTCACCTGCATGTTTATCAATACTCACATTTGTGATCATGACTGCTAATGGCGAATCTGGGTCCGTGTTTAGCATACCCTGTCCTTCAACAGATTCTATATCTCCGGACCAAATGCTTGGCACCCTGTATCTTTGTGATACTTCTGGACTTGGAAGGTGGTCAACAACCATCCCTAAAAGAACGTCATGTATAGGAACTTTCTCAGCTAATTCTTTCTGATTGTCATTCTTACATGCATCATAAATATCGTCAAAAGTGATACCAGTTTTTTGCATCATAGGAACATTTATCGCCCAGTTATGATATGCTGAACCGAATGCAACACTTCCATCTTCTACCCTTGAAAGCCATTCTTTTTTAAACTGTTCAGGAGCCATATTTTTTATTAACTTATTTGCACTGGCTATTATCTTGAGGAATCTATTTTGTAATTCGTCTCCTTCAAGTTTGAGCTCGTTTATAAGTCGATCAACTTTATTTATGAATAATACAGGACGAACATTTTCTTTTAAAGCCTGACGTAAAACAGTTTCTGTCTGGGGCATTATACCCTCAACAGCACAAACAACTACAACTGCACCGTCAACAGCCCTCATAGCCCTTGTAACATCTCCACCAAAATCAACGTGACCTGGCGTGTCTATAAGGTTTATGAGATAATCTTCATCTTTGTACTTGTGGACCATTGAAACGTTTGCTGCATCAATGGTAATACCTCTTGCTTGTTCCTGATCATCAAAGTCCAAGAACCGCTGATCACCTGCAAGTTCCCTAGAGATCATGCCGGCTCCAGCAAGGAGGTTGTCTGATAGAGTGGTTTTCCCATGGTCAATATGGGCCACTATACCGATATTCCTTATATACTTAGGAGTGTACATCAACTCCTTAATTTTATTAATCATCTTAGTACGTCTACTCACCAAAATCACCTAGTAACCAAAATTTAATAATATTCAACATTAGTGGGCAGATCTTGCAATTCTTTCCTTCTCTTCCTTCTTACCAATAGCAAAGCTTCTAGTATCGTACTCTGCTGCGTAAAGAAGTTCATCAGCAAGACATTCTTCTACAGATCTTTTCCTTTTGAAGGATGATTGTAGAGCGCCTCTTGTTAAGAATCCAACAGCCAGATCAACCCTTCTCTGTGGTGCTATATCTACTGCAACCTGATATCCAATTCCACCATACTTTATTCTGGTTGTTTCTTCCCTTGGTGCAGTGTTTTCTACAGCTTTCACAAGAACCTGAAGAGGGTTCTTTTTTGACCTCTGGTTTATAATATCCATGGCCCCTTTGACGATGTTGTAAGACTTGTTCTTTTTACCAGAGTTTCTCTGTGTTCTCATGATCTTGTTCATGAGCCTTTCAACTATTGAGACTTTGGATTTTGCGAACTGCCTTTTTACATGCCTTCCGAGGGTGTGTGGAACCAGAATTTCGTCGAGGCAAATGTAGTTTATTAGACCTAAGTCCTCTACTTTCACCTCTTCTAACTCCCATTTATTGAAGACCTTAAAACTCATTAGAATTACCTCACTTTTATCTTACTGGTTTTTCAATTCTACCAATGACCATTTGTTGTAATGATACACTGTTAACTTTTGTAACTTTCCACCTGACACCAGGGATATCGCCCATAGACCTTCCTGATGGTCCGCCAATTCCCTCGATCATGACTTCGTCGTGTTCATCAATGAAACCGATTGCACCGTCTCCTGGAGCAAATGCAGTTAATTGTTTACCATTTTTTATAAGTTGAACACGTACACATTTCCTTATGGCGGAGTTAGGCTGTTTTGCCTCTACACCAACTTTTTCAATTACGATACCCCTAGCTTGAGGTGCACCTTCTAAAGGGTCTGCTTTAACATCTAATCTTAAAGCTTTCCTTTTATACTCCACATCTTTCCATCTGAAGTTTTGTCTATTCTTTTTAAGCTTTTTTGCTGCGAAAAGTCCTGGCAAATGAAATTCCTCCTTGTAAAATTACCATTTAATCAAAGTTATCAGATTTATTCAATTAATTATTTTAATAATATCATATTCAATGATAGTCAAAGTAACATTTATTATTTGAATAATATGATTAAAAATCTGTTCCTTCGTTCTTCTCTATTTTATAATAATGTTATTTATATTATGCTGCCTTTTGGCTAAGAGTCTTGCCCGCTCTATGTTCTGACCGCCTTTTCCTATGGCAGTGCGTTTATTTCGTGGATCTGTTTCAAGAGTGGCTATTTTCTCCCCATTTTCTTTCTGGAGAATTCTTATACTCCTGATCTTGGCAGGGGCCATGAGATTTCCTATAAATTCTACAGGATCATCTGAGTGTTCAATGACCTCAACACCTTTGTCTACTGTTTTTTGAACCTTGGCAACTGTACTTCCGCGTTTTCCAATGGCAAGTCCCATATCTCCCTGTTTAACTAGGAAAGTCAATTTACCATTTTCATCATCCACTAAAAGGTCTTTTACCATGGCACCAGTCATGCTTTCAAACAGTGCTATATATCTTATTTCATTGGTTGAAAATTTTATAGTCACAGAAACTACCCCATTACTTCTAATATTGTGGAGTCACCTGGATCTTTAATAATTAATGTTGCAACTGTGAATGGTTTACCACATATAGATCCAAGATCCACACTTGTACCATCATAATTGTAAAGAGTGATATCTGATAATTTTGAATATCGTTCAACATCTTCCCTAATATCTTTAGGGCAATTGCCTGCAACGATCACGAGCTTTCCTTTTCCAAGTTTTAGCTCCTGTATTGATTTATCAGATCCCAGTATGACATTACCTGTATCTACAGCAACTCTAATTCCTCTATCTATATCCATCTACTGCCTCCTATTTCTTCTCTTTCATAATGACGCCTACAGACCCTGTTCCCAGAGGTATTGGCTGCCCTATTATAATATTTTCAATTATACCAGTGAGGTGATCAACTTCTCCCCTGATACTGGCTCTTAAAAGATGTTTACCTGTCTCTTCAAAAGAAGCCCTTGCAAGAACACTAGCCTTTTCACCGCTTATACCGTGTCTTCCAATGGATTTTACTTTACCATCAGCAGTCATCATATCTGCAACAAGCATAATGTGTCTTACATCAACTGTAAGTCCTTGTTCTTCCATTGTACTTTGTGCTTCATGTATGATTGCGTTTCGTGCTGCCTCTACTCCTAGAACCTTCTCTACTTCGTGTATGTCATTTGTGCTTGTTCTTGTCTTATCGACACCTTCCATTTTCAGGACGGCTCCTAAGTTTGAACCTTCGGTATGTATAGCCCATTCTGCCCCTTCTTTCCTAATCACAACCTTTCCGATGTTTTTAACGCCGCTTATCTGAAGATCGCGAACCTTATCGGCTAAAAGTCTTAACTCTCTTATTGCATGTTTAGGATCAGTGATCGTGGGTTCAAAACTGAGTAGGTTCTTATCTATTTCTACTTTCTTAAAAGCTTTTTCTATCTTGGCTATGATTTCATCGTATTCGAGTCTTTTATCATTCACTTTATCTTCATCAATTTCGATTGAAAGGTTCATGTTAGCATAGTTTACATTGAAATCTTTTAAGATATCGTTTAGGATAATTTTACCAATTCTGTTAGCTATTTTCCTTACAAACTCTTCATCTGCACTATATTCTTCATCGAAATATATCCCCATGGTAGGTGTTGATATTTTCTTTCTTGCATCAACAATTTCAATGAGACGTGGAAGTCCCAATGTAACGTTAAGCTCTGCAACACCTGCATAGTGAAAAGTACGCATGGTCATCTGGGTACCAGGTTCTCCTACCGACTGTGCGGCAACCGTACCAACTGCCTCACCATTTTCAACACCAGCACGTTGATTTGCCTTTTTAATTTCCTTAACAAGTTCATCTAATTCCTTGTCGTTTAAATCATGTCTTTCGGCTGCATCAGCTATTTCATAAATAAGCTTCTCAGGAAATTTGGTCCTTTTCTTCTTAACAACCTTTTCTACCTTCTCTATGTCCACAAAACCACCTGATCCTATTACGTCCCATTAAATGAATATTTACTAATCCCATTATATTAAAATGGATGATATTCTGACGAATAA
>PMGM01000030.1 GCA_003158115.1 Methanobacterium sp. | reverse complement strand
ATTTGTAGCAGATATTATACCAACCAAACTTAGAACAATAGTCGAATTTTTAAACATTCAGATGGATCCTGCAGAAGTCTATGCAGTTGAACTCAAACAATACGTAGGTGGAGGATTAAAAACACTCGTAACAAGACTTATGGGGCAAACTAAAGAAGATCAGATGAGAAATGTTATTCCAAATAAAAAATTGGATGAAACAACTTTCTTTGAACAGTTAGATGAAGATGAAGCAATTTTTTATCGGAAACTCTTAAACTTTGCTAAAGAAAACGATTTATCTATCAGTTGGGGCTCAAAGAGCTTTTCATTAAATATTATTAATAATGGAAATAATATAAATTTGCTTAGAGGATTTAGCAAAATAAGTGCATATGGCCAAGCTCTATTCGCAACTGTAGGAAACATATCAAATAAAGTTCCCAATGGAGAATCAATTGTAGAAGAATATATTGAATTAAATTTTGCAAATAAAGTTCATGATGGTTATGGGTTCAATGTAACAGAAATGGACGAAGAACAAACAAAGAGGTTTTATGGGGTTTTGAGCAGTATAATAAGAAGAATAAAACTATCAGGAGTATAAGAGGATCATTAGATTGGTTTCATATTTCATTTATTATTTAAATTTCAATGAACGTTTCCACAGTAACAAATTAATTGATTCAACGTTAGATCCGTTGATAACTAAATGTAAAATTAAATATAAGTAAATGGTTCAAGATTATTGATATTAAATAATATTAAATTCGGAAAAAAAACCAATATTGTAAATATTTATTCTTTATTTTAAACTATATTATNNCTTTTATAGATTATTTTTAAGGATATATGGGGGACATTTTATGAACGATGTAAATAATGATTTAGTGGAGTCAAAAAATATTTGTTCAGAATGTGGATGTGAAAATGTTGAAACTGCCAAATTTTGTGTCGAATGTGGACAAAATATCGTTAATAAGGAAACTGAAAATATTTGTTACACTTGTGGAATGATTAGTCCTGAAGGTGTAAAATTTTGTCCAGAATGTGGACAAAATTTATCAGATCAAAGAACTCCAAATAATTCATCCGGCAATTTAAGCGAATTAATTAGCAGTAAACAATCCATCATCCAAAGAAAAGGACTATTTCATAAATTAGCACAAGATGCAGGTAGAGTAGCAATTAAAGCCAAAAGTGATATTATAAAATCTGTTGAAGACTATACATTAGCTATTGAATCCGAAGTTAATGAAACTCAAGATAGTTATATTGTTACTATTCAACTACCTAACATTAAAAAAGAAGATTTGGACATAAACATAACTTCTCGTAAAATAAATCTCAAAGCTGAATTTGATCATGAAGTGGAAATAGAACAGGGCACTCAAATAGTACGAAGAGAAATACATCGAGGTAGTTTAAATAAAGATATTTNNAAATTAAAACTTTAAATTTCCATCTTTATTATTTTAAGGAGAGGATTTAGATAGAATGCCATGAACATCCAGATAAAAATGCTGTAGCAGTTTGTTTAGCATGTTATAAAGGTCTATGCGAAGACTGCCGTCAATTCTATCAGGGTAAAAGTGTATGTGAAGAATGTTTAGATGCAATAAACAAAAAAGAAACTACAAATAAACCCGACGAATTACTATCTAATTTAGGATATGAAATTGATCAAGTTCAAGATAAAATAAGTAATTATCTCAAAGAACAGAAAATAGACGATGAAATGAATAAATTAAAAAATGAAGCAAACGAATTTGTGGATGAAATTCATTCCAAGTTTTTAGATTTTAAATTATCAAGAACTAAAGATTATGGATATTTAATATGTGAAAAATGTTCAGGATATTATAAACTACAAAAGGGAGAATCACTTGAAGATTTTGAGGCTTGTGAATGTGGTGGGAAACTTAAATTCAAAAAAAAACTGGATAAATAATAGGTCTATTTTGATCCATTAACATGATCCAATCATTTATTAAAGGAGTAACAGTTATTAGAACTAATCTTTTTATTCTTCGCTTGTTTTTTCGTTTGTAAAAGCCATTTTTATGGAATTTTGTATTGATATGTCATCGAATGGTTTAGTGATGTAACCTACTGGTTTGGTTTTTTCTGCTCTTTCCATGATTGTATTATCATGGCTTCCTGTTAGATATATAAATGGAATATTATATAAGTTACGTATTGTTTGGGCTGTTTCTATTCCATCTAATTCTCCTTTTAGCATTATATCCATTAAGATAAGATCAGGATTTGTTTCTCCGGTTATTTTTAATGCATCTCTCCCGTTAGCTGTAATACCGACTATATTATAACTTAAATTCTCTAATAGTTGTTTTAAATCTTTAGCAACTATGATTTCGTCTTCTACTATTAAAATTTTTGAGTTTAACATTTTTTTTTAAACCCTCCAAAAAGAAAATCAATTTAATATTGTCTTAGATTAGCACGTATCCTAGATCTGGCCATTTCTCCAATTTCTTCATCATCTATTTCAAGACTTTTGAAGAATGAAGCATGAATCACCTCATCATTAAAAACTAGTGTGGAACCTATATAGGAATCACTAGCAAATCTGTAGTCATAACCATATCCAACAGACTCATTTTTAGTTTCTTCACTTTTTACGATTTCATTAATGAATTTATATGCCAAATCAAGTTTTATATTTGATCTTATTTTCTCATCATCTTTTTGCACCATCGAATCAAGTGCATAGCTTTTAATTAGTTTTTTGTGGAGAATTTTGTAAGCTGATTTGCTGGAAATAACATCTAAACCCATAATTTTGCCGTTAATAAATACTAAAAGCCCTTTTTGATCTTCAACTAATTTAAATGCTTTTATGTAATTATCTAAGTCATGAGATTTTGCTTCATAGACATCTCCCATAGCACTTGTAGGTGAGTGAACTTCAGTTTTATCTTGTAATTTATGGACTTCATCCCATACAGCTCTTTGATCTGAAGAATATCTGCCTAAATTTTCAACAGACTTTTTTACTGATGCAGATTTCACATTCCTCAGTTNNAGTTGATAGGATGCAATTCTATCTGAGTACTTGAAATTTTTTGAATTATCTGACCATCTGCCCTGTTCAACACAGCTTACCGGAATAATAGTTTCATGATGTTCTTTAAGCAAAATAGATGTATTCACAATTCTATTCTGCTTTGCACCCAAGAGTTCTTCACCATCCAATAATAAAACTGGCACCTCCGCATAATTTTTAACCTTCAATTCTGGAACTACACCTGATTCATCCAACTCGGTAATATCAATGAGGTTTTGATCTAGTGCTTCTTTTAATGTTAAATAACCAATATTCCCTTCATTTTTTGTAAAAATGGGTAATACTGCCATTTCATTAAACTGTTGCAGTTTCCCAAATTCTAATCCTTCAAAATATCCATTCATAACGGCATTCATAAATACACTACCTCCTTACAGTTTCCATCTTAATGGGAACGTTTTTTATTANNTTTTTTAATTCAACGGAATGTAACTTCACCACAATTTCTACAAATATTACACTATCAATATTTTCTGTTCCACATTTCTTACTAAATATCATTAAAACACATTAATATTATATTATTTTACTATATATTTAATGTTTACTATTTACAATAAAAGGAAAAGATTAAATTGTATAGTTTTTATATAAAATAACACGGAGTTCATATAATATAAAATATTTGAATCTTGGAGTTACCTATGAAATTTGAAGTAAATGGTAAATGGATTGAAACNNCTGGGCAGCATGTGCATTCCTTATTGTTACAGGAATCTCCATTCTTCTAAATATACAACCTTCAAATAGTCCGCTTTGGACAGGTATTTTCGCTGGCTGTATTATATTTGGATTACTATGGGGATTCATGATTGGCTTTGGAGTTTCCGCAGCTATAGAAAGATATCTGTAAGAAAACTAAAATATTGAATAATATGAATTAACAGATTAATAATTAAGAAAAATGAATAGGAGGTTGTTTAATATGGAACAAGATGATAATTATAAATCAGCGGAATCAGAGCCTATTGAAGCTTCAAATTGGTATAATATAGGTTGGAATTTAGCAGATCTCGGGAGATACGAAGATGCAATAGATGCGTATGATAAAGCCCTTGAATACAATCCAGAAAAAATAGAAGCATGGTATGATAAAGGTGATATTTTAGAAGAACTTGAATGGTATCCCGAAGCTCTGGAATCTTATGAAAATGGCATTGAATTAGATCCTAAAAATGCAGAAGCATGGTTCAATAAAGCATGGATACTCAGTGAATTAAACAGATATCAAGATGCAATAGACGCATATGATAAAGTCTTAGAAATCGATGATAAACATGCCGATACAATGTTTAACAAAGCACATATCCTGGAAGCACAAGGTAAATACGAAGAAGCTATAAAATACTATGATAAACTTTCTGCTATTGATCCGGAGAATCCTGCACCAATATTCAACAAAGGTGTAATTCTAGTACTGAAACTGGATGCATACTCGGAAGCTGTAAAATGCTTTGACAGAACTTTGGAAATAATTCCAGATGATTATTTTTCATTGCATTACCGGGGAATATCCCTTAGAAAATCTGGTAAATTACAGGAATCATTAGACTCATTCGACAAGGCATTGAAGGTTGATGAAAATGAAGTTATAACATATATAGATAAAGGTGATACATTTAAAGANNTGGTTAAGAAAAGTTTTTATGGAGATTAAAAAACTAATGAGTTTTACATTCTTCTATTTTTTTCATTAGAGTGGCGATTAATCATAATATACTGTTAATTAAGATGTTGAATGATTTTCTACAAAAAAAAGGGTGATTTAAATT
>PMGM01000105.1 GCA_003158115.1 Methanobacterium sp. | reverse complement strand
AATTGAATTTTAATAGAAATGCAAAAAATAACCTTTTAATGTTAGGAGAATTATTGAAACTTTTGGATTTGTTTGAAAAAGAAGGTATTATTGCAATACCCTACAAAGGCCCATTACTTGCTATTTCAGCGTACAAAAACCTTGTTTTAAGACAATTTGATGATCTTGATATTGTTGTAAATAAGAATAATATTCTAAAAGTAAAGGAAATCCTTATTTCTAATAATTATACTCCTCAATTTGATTTAGATGGGTTTAAAGAAAGAAGATTTATACAATCGCAGCGAGAATATAAGTTCTTCAATTCTGAAAATGGAATAAATCTCGAAATTCAATGGCAGTTTCAAGGAGTTTCATTTTCATTATCTGATGATCTTGGTTTTAAAGATACAGAAAATATCGAAATAATAAAGGTTAATAATAAAAGAATTTCATCCCTCTCTCCTGAGAATATGTTACTGGTATTATGTATACATGCTTCAGGTCATTATTGGGAACGTTTATCTTGGATATGTGATGTATCAGAACTGATTCAGTCTAAAAATATTGATTGGGAATATACAATCAAAAAAGCAGATGAATTGGGAATTAAACGATTATTATGGGTCAATCTATTTTTAGCTGTAGATCTTCTAGGATTAAATCTCCCAGATGATATTAGTAAACACTTAGAATCCAAAACTATCCAAAATTTAGGGTTTATAGTAAAAAAAAGAATTTTTATTCCCTATTCTGATAACTTTTTCAGAAGTGCTAGTCTACGTCTAAAAATTAGAGAAAAAAGATCACATCAAATACAAGATGGTTTAAAAATTATGTTTTTACCAACTAATGAAGAATGGGATAAATCCGTTCTAAAATCATTTCTACCCCCATTTTCCTATTTTNNAAATCCGTTCTGAAATCATTTTTACCACCATTTTCCTATATTTACAGATTAATCCAAGTTTTATCCGATTAATAAAAATTTATAAATTAAATTTCTAAGCCTCTTTAAAATCCGGAAGTAAATGGTTAATTTCAAAAGGTTACTTGGGTTATAATGTGATCAATCCCAAAATCATTATATATGCAGTCAATAAAATTAGAATTATTACTTGTCAAATTGAATGATATAATTAAATATTATTAATTATTAATGTAATAAGAATTCCCAGTGGATTAATAGAATAAATTTTAATTAGGAGATTTAAGATGGAGACTCAAAGAATTTTAGTAACAGGTGGAGCTGGATTCATAGGGACTAATTTGGTAAAAGAATTAAATAGAAGAGGGCATGATGTTATTTCCGTTGATTTGCTTAACACTGATCTTGATAATTACCAAAGGGCAGATGTCAAAAACTTTAGACAACTTGAAAAAGTATTTGAAAACTACAACTTCGACTATGTTTATCATCTAGCTGCCGAATACGGACGATGGAATGGCGAAGCTCATTATGAAAATCTATGGCAAACCAACATTATAGGAACAAAACACATTTTACGTTTACAAGAAAAATTAGGATTTAAAATGATCTTCTTTTCATCAGCAGAAGTTTATGGGGACTATAATGGTATAATGAGCGAAGATGTAATGGAAAATAATCCCATTAAAGAAACATATCAAATGAACGATTACGCAGTAAGTAAATGGGCGGGAGAGCTTATGTGCATGAACTCCTCAACAATGTTTGATACAGAAACGGTACGTGTTAGACCCGTAAATTGTTATGGTCCCAACGAACACTACACTCCTTACAGAGGTTTCATACCAAAATTTATTTACAATGCACTTTTTAANNCAAACCTTATACTGTCTACAAAGGACATAAAAGGATTATAGACTATGTAGAAGATACAGCTAATACATTTGCAAATATTGTTGATAACTTCATACCTGGTGAAGCTTATAATGTAGGTGGAAAACAGGAATGGGAAAGGGATATTAAAGAGTATTCTGATATTATTTTGGATGAGGTAGGAGTTGATGATTCACTTGTTACTTATGAAGAGTCTGAACCTTTCACAACTCACATAAAAACAATAGATTTTTCTAAATCTATCAAAGATTTAAAACATGATCCTAAAGTGACTCCTGAAGAAGGAATTAAAAAAACAGTAGAATGGATGAAATGGTATTATAGGGTTGATGAATAATGGAATATTCGGATTATGAAGGGAAAACTATCTTGATTACTGGTGGAGCTGGATGTGTAGGAAGTAATTTATCACGCAAATTATCAGAAATGAATGTAAAGAAGGTTATAATATTTGACAACTTATCTTCAGCATATGAATGGAACATACCTCAAGCAGAAAATATACAATTTGTAAATGGGGACATTTTAAATGATGAAGATCTGAAAAGAGTTTTTAAAGAAAAACCAGATTATATATTCCATTTGGCCGCTCACTTTGCTAATCAAAACTCGGTTGACAATCCTGAGAAAGATTTAATGGTAAATGGTGTAGGAATATTAAAAGTTCTCCAATATTCACAACTCATGGGAGTTGAAAGATTTGTTTATTC
>PMGM01000095.1 GCA_003158115.1 Methanobacterium sp. | reverse complement strand
TATCACCCTATGCAGTTACAAAGGCCACTGGGGAACTTTACTGCAGAGTATATTCCGAAATATACGAACTTTCAACCATTGCACTAAGATATTTTAATGTATTCGGACCTAAACAAGACCCGAAGTCACAATATGCAGCAGTCATACCCATCTTTATTGATAAACTACTAAAAAAAGAAAGTCCCATAATATATGGTGATGGAGAACAAACAAGGGATTTTGTAAGTGTTAAACAGATAGTTGAAGCCAATATACTTGCTGCTAAATCAAATGAAACAAGCTCCTACAATATAGGTCTGGGTAAAAGTACAAGTATTAACCAGCTCTTTGAAATGATCAATGATATCATAGGAAAAGATATCAGTCCTATATATGAAAATGAACGTGCAGGAGAAATTAAACACTCAGTTGCAGACATATCCAAGGCAAAATCTATTGGATACACACCTAAAAATGATTTTAAGGAAGAATTGATCGAAACAGTTGAATGGTTTAAAGATAATCATAATTAATAAAAAAAATCTATTTTTTAGATCATGTAACAGGGGTTTGTTACTCTAAAATTTTAAATTAAAACTTCTTTTCAATTTTGAAATAGAGAATAATAACCGATACTAAATAATATAGTTATATTTTAGGGCAAATAGTTTATATTACCATAAAAGAAAAAGTACATTATCATTTAATTGAAGTTTATTAATAATAAATTTATAAAAATTGGATATTATTATTTCGTCTTTTTATATTTAACATTTAAACATTTTAGGAAACTGAATAATATGAGTGCAGTAAGTAAAATAGCAAAAAATACAACAGTTTTACTTGTAGCTCAGATAATAAGTTATGTTCTCGCTTTTTTTTACACTATTTATACGGCACGTTATCTTGGAGCATCAGGTTTTGGAATAATATCCTCTGCACTTGCTTTAGGTGCAATTCTATCGATATTTACAGAATTAGGTCTTAGTACACTCACAGTTAGAGAAGTATCACGTGATAAATCACTTGCAAATAAATATATAGGGAATACCTTAGCTCTTAAACTAATTTTAAGTAGCATAACAATAACAGCAATGGTTTTAGTGGTTACATTAGGGCATTATCCTCCACAAATTGCAGCTGTTATATATTATATTACACTATCATTTGTTGTTGGGGCGTTTACCTCAATTTTCTATTCTATCTTCCAAGCATACGAAAAAATGGAATTTCAATCAATTGGACAAATCATAAACAGTATCATAATGTTTTCTGGTATATTACTAATTATATACTATCAAAAGTCCATAATAGAATTTGGTCTGATCTATTTAATTGCCAGTATAATTTCATTAATCTATGGAGTTATTATATGCGTATGGAAGTTTGTTTTACCTAAAATAGAAATAGATCTAAATCTTTGGAAGTCTGCTTTAACAAAAATTGAACTAGATACAAATCTATGGAAATTTCTTATAACTGAAGCAGTTCCATTAGCAATATCAGGTGTTTTCCTATTAATCGCATTTAGAATAGATACTCTTATACTTCTATGGATAAATGGAACTGCGGCTGTTGGATTTTATAATGCAGCATTTAGTCTTATGACCGCTTTGATGTTTGTTCCATTTGTCTATGTAAGTGCAATATTTCCATTGTTATCAAGGTTAAATGTGTCTTCTAAGGAATTATTAAAATATTCATACGAAAAATCTTTCAAATATCTAATAATATTAAGTTTACCAATTGCAGTAGGTACAACTCTCCTTGCTAGTCCAATAATCTTAATGATATATAAATCAGCATTTTCACAATCAATAGCTGCACTACAAATTCTCATATGGGCCATACCCCTAATATTCGTTAATTACATCCTAGGAACAGCTATAAATTCTATAAATAAACAACGTGAAACTGTTAAAACAACATTCATAGCAATGTTATTGAACATAGCGCTAAATCTCCTGCTGTTACCAAGATATGGTTTAATTGCAGCATGTTACATCACAATACTCACTGAATTAACCTGCTTTATGTTATGGTTCCATATTATGAATGTGCATGGGTATAAAATTAATATCCTTAAGATCTTATACAAACCCATCATTGCAAGTTTAGTAATGGGACTTGCCATTATATTGTTACATGCAAATGTTTTCTTAGTAATAATATTAGCAACAATCGTATACTTTGGTGTTTTATATCTCTTAAAAACATTTTCAGAAGACGATATATCACTAATTAAAAAAGTATTAGGCAAAACTTAACAAAAATTTATTATAAAGAAATCATATAAAATTAATCTATTTGAGGTCTGTTAATGAAAATATCCGTATCAATAAACACATTTAACGAGGAAAAAAATATAAAAAACTGTTTAGAATCTGTTAAATGGGCAGATGAAATAGTTATTGTTGATATGTACAGCACAGATAAAACTGTTGAAATCGCAAAGGAATATACAGATAAAATATTCTACTTTGAAAACAAGGGATATGCAGATCCAGCTAGGGAATTTGCACGCAATAAAACATCAAACAACTGGATATTAGTTATTGATGCAGATGAAATAGTTCCAAAAAAATTAAGGGACAAATTAATTCAGATAATGGAAGATGACCTTGGAGATGTAATTTACGTGCCTCATAATAATTATTTTGCAGGTAAACAGATAAATACTATGGGATGGGGTGCACTTGACGATCTACATCCACGATTCTTTAAAAGGGAATACCTAAATTTCGGAGATCAAATCCATAATTTCTTTAACATCAAAGAAGATGCAAGAAAATATGAGATTAACAATCCCGAAGAAGGATTTATACACTTCAGTTACATAAATTTTGAACATTACATTGATAAAAGCCTTAACCGTTACACCACTATCGAGGCTATGAACATATTTGAAGGTAAAAAGGATAAAATTAAACTTGGAAACAATTTCTTCACAATTTGGTTCAAACTATTTAGAGCATTCATGATACATTACATACTTGCAAAGGGCTATAAAGATGGCTTT
>PMGM01000086.1 GCA_003158115.1 Methanobacterium sp. | reverse complement strand
AATAATAAAATAATTAAAAGGTTTTGATAATTTGGATACTTAACAGATCATGAATGCAATGATTGTATAATAACATAAATGCAACATGGATGATAAAAAAAATATAAATTAATAATATCATTTAATCGTTTTATCATAGTAAAAATTCAATTTAGAATGATAATAATTCAATAAAAAAGTATGTTAAACTTCACTATAAAGGTGACAAAATACTCACTTTTATGGTATGAAAACAACATGGACCAATTACGAGATAAAAATGTACATCCATAGGTAATGTTTAAAATTTTCACTTGATCTCAATATAAAATTATTATCAATTATAAAATTATTGCTGTTATTTTTATAGATAGAGCTTCATTATTGTAGATACTTTCAACATAAACTAAAAAATAAAGAAATAAAGATAAAACAAGTTTTTTATCTTGAATAGTTTAACCTCTGCTTGCTTCTTCCTCACTGGTCATATAATTATAGGCTAACGCAGCAAGAATAGCTCCTACAATAGGTCCTATTATGTATATAGGATAGTACACCCATAAATTAGTACCTGCAAGTAGGGTATTTCCTAAATAAGGACCAAAAGTTCTTGCAGGATTTAAAGATCCTCCAGAAATATTTCCAACTGTAATAATAACACCTGCAACAGTCAGACCAATAATAAGTCCTGCAAATCCTGATGGTGCCCTCCTATCAACTGCAACACCCATTATTGCCATCATCAAAAGGAATGTACCCACTACTTCGGCCAGTATAGCCTGAAGATAACCAATTCCCGGAAATGGTGCTGTAGCACCCAGACCACCAACAGTAACAGCTCCCATACCCACAATTAATGCAAAGAGTAAACTGGCAACAGATGCACCTGCAAGCTGTGAAATGATGTAAGGCACTACATCACGACCAGGAAACTTTTTAACAGTCCAAAGAGCTATTGTAACAGCAGGATTTATATGACAACCAGAAACATTTCCCAGAGCATATATACAAGTTGATATTGCAATACCAAAAGCCAAACCAATTGCCAGCCAGTCCCCTAATCCTCCAAGAGTTCCGATTCCAATGTTAAATGCATTTGGTGGTGCAGCTCCCTTGGATATCATGAGTGTAATTGCAGCAGCACCTGCACCCATAAAAACTAAAAAAAAGGTGCCTATGAATTCAGCAAGACATCTCTTTTGAATATTTGCCATTTTATCCACCTTTTAATGCTGCATAACATTCAGGACATAAAATTCTAGGCATGCTTTTTTGAACCTTTTCAGAGGGAAATGGATATCCTCCCTCCCATAAAGTAACATCTTCCCGTATCAAATGGTCCTCACACAACGCCATTCCACATACTATACAAATGGCTACTGCTTCTTTATCCTTACCTTCCATTGCATCGATGTAACATTTCATAATTGAACACCGTCCCTCATTTTTTTTTAATGGTTAACAACTACCATTTTTCACCGATTAAACTGCTTCTTTCCACTGGCATGCACAGTGTCTGAAATCAACAAGACATGCTGATGCACAGTTTTTACAAACTCTTGCAGGTGATGCTGGTTTTTCTTTATGAAGAGCTATGATGTTGGTCATCATGGTTGCTGTAACAGGTTCGCTTGTTAATAAACAAGGATAATCGGCTAGTCGCATAAGTGCAGAGAAACGTACCGATATTGCACATGCAGGATATGCATAACGTTGAGGATTCATTATCACACTGTTTTTATGTATAGGATCAAGATCAACCCGGTAACCTGCTACTTCAGGTTTCAATTTCCCAATTGACCCGTTTTTCATCCGTCTTTCTTTGTCTATATACTTCCATCCCCTGTAAATCATATCCATAAAGTCACAGTTATGGAGTTCTGCAGCTGCACCACGTGTAGGATAAAGTTGAACATAATTATGGAATCTTTTTGTCAAGAGATCAACTATCATAGGGGCATTAAAACCATCTAATTCTAACATGTATTCTACAGCACAAGCGGATGAACCTGTTGCAAGTGAAAGAGGTTCATATTCATTTTTAAAGTCAGGAATGGCTTTAGTTAATGTTGATGCCATGACTTCAGTTGTAGCCTCTATAACTGCCATTATAACATCATCTTTACACATGTTGAAAGTGGACTGTGCAATATGGTGTGATATATCACCTACACAGTAAGCAGGTACAGTGACTATGTTACCATAGTGTACATTGTCTTCTACAGCGTTCATTACCGTTTTTTCCATTTTCTTCTTATATTCTGCCATGTATTTTCTTACATCAAATGATTCGTGGCCCATGGAATCCATAAGTTTAGCCTGTGCCTCCACTGGACTATCATAAATATATTGAATCATTTCAACTTCGCTTTTCACAGCATCTGTTAATGTGTGACCCTCTTCTACTTGGGTGGTGAAAACCTCCCCAATACCGTAGGAAGTGTTCATACCCCATGATTTAGCAGATAATATGGCCTGTTTATGAGCTGCAGGTATGTCTACATGTTTTAGGATCCTGTTTACAATGTTACTTGTACTTCCTGGTATGAGTGCAAAATCAACAACACAAGTAGGACCATAAAAACCACCGTACCTTCTTACAACTTCTCTGCCTATTAGTGCTTCAGCTTTTCCAACACCCTCTATAAATTTGTCAATACTGGCTCTAAAAGAGTCATCATTTTCATAGAGTATTTCAAGTACAGCAGGAGTCTGGTAATGTTCTACAAATGGGTCATCTTCAGGTCTTATAGTATCGGTTAAACTTACAAGTGCGTTGTAATGTGTTTTAACCGAATTTACATGTAAGTCAATAACAGATTTACTCTGACCATCAGCTACAGTCATTTCATTTACTACATCTAAATAAGGTTTGGTATCGGTTATTTTAAATTTTCCGCCCCTTTTTTTACTTATTGTATCTACATCTGCTCTTTGTGCCGCAAGGGCTTCCTTTACCATCTTTTCGTATATTTCAGACATTTATTATCACCCATTATTATATATCATTTAAACACCTTATAATTTTTTGAGTGTTATAGGACCATTTATGTCTTATAACAGTGTTTAGCAATTGAAAATATCAATAGAATTAATGAAAAATAACCTGTTATTTATTGATACAACAATGGTTTTGATAACAATTTAAAAAAAGCATACAGCAGAACAGATTTCAATTAAAATAAATTCCAATTATATCAATGGTCATCAAAAAACATGAATCCCCCATTTAATAAAAAATATATGTTTAAACTATCTTTTTCACGATCCAAATTTTTTTAAATAAATTTATATGTTTTTTTAGTGATATTAATAGTAAAGGAGGAATTATTTTGTCGAATGAACATCCTAGAATGAAGTTCTTCATCAGAAATTTAGAAAATAACCAGTGGAGAGTTCGTGAAGAATCTGCAGAAGCTTTAGGTGAAATTGGTGATAAACTAGCCGTTGAACCATTAATAAAATCTTTGAATGATGATGATTGGCATGTTCGAGAGGCAGCATCACTATCGCTTGGAATTTTAGACGATGATCGTGCTGTTGTTCCTTTGTTGAATATGTTAAATGATGACAAAGCCAGTGTAAGGTATGGGGCAGCCCTAGCTTTATCATCTGTTGGAGATGTTACCGCAATTAAACAGCTTAAATTTGCTTCTAAAGATGATAGTTTGATGGTAAGANNTCAAAGAAGGAATTTGTGAAAATAAAATCAGTTAATATCTTTTTACTAAATTAAGTCATAAGAGCTATTAATGAACTTTAATTAATTATAGAGGTGGTTTAGATGATTAGAACTCTAGTTGTATACAGCAGTAAATATGGATCAACAAGGGATGCAGCTAATATAATTTCCCTAATAAATGGGCCTGCAATGTATTGTAGTGTGGATGAATTCAAACCCGAGTACAAAGAATTTGAAAATATTGTAATTGGATCTCCACTCATCCAAGAAAAACTGGAATCATCAATAATTGAATTTGCTAAGAATAACAGGAATTGGTTAAAGGAGAAACCTGTATCACTCTTCTGTACATGTCTCGACAAAAATGGAGGTTTAGATCAGCTGAGATCCCTCGAAAAATTAATTGGAATCAAAGCTGTAAGTATGAAGGCCCTTGGGGGCAGGTTAATCATTGATAAACTTGATGAAACAGATCTTGAATTGATTAAAAAATTTTTAGCCCTTGTAAATCTACCCTTTGAAGATATGGACTTTTATAAAGAGGAAGAGATAATCGAGTATTCTATGAAGCTTAAATATCTGGCAGAAAAAATTATTGTTCCTGTTGAACATGACAAGCTAAAAATAGTTATAGATGAATTTTTAAGTTCTCATAATACTTGTACCGTAGCAACATGCCACTTAGATAGTGTAAGATCAACACCAATTGAATATAACTACTACAATGGGTTCTTATATCTTTTAACAGAAGGTGGAGAGAAGTTTGCTAAATTATTATTAAATAAAAATGTTTCTGTATCAGTTTATGAAGACTTTAATGGAATGAACAATCTCAAGGGTATGCAAATAACAGGTCATGCATTATTGATTGATGATAATAATGAAGAATTTAATAGTGTATTGGAGTTTAAGGGTCTTAATGTGGAATTTATTAAATCTATGCCAATTAAAATGAATATGGTCAAGATTGTTCCCGATAAAATTGAATTTTTAAATTCACAATTCAAAAACGATGGGTACGATGCAAAACAGATCTATAATTATTAGATTTGGCTATTATTCATAATTTTATAATCAATTCTTTTGTTAGTAGGTTATTGTAGAAATTTACATGGAAAAATTAAGATGTAAAGAAATAAATACTCGGATTCTAATATAACATTAATGTATTTAATATATTTACATAGGAGGTAATAAATATGGCTGAAGAAAGAAATGTGCTGTTAGGTATTCTAGCAATACTTTTAGGTCTAGTAGTAATAGCTTTTCCATTGATTTCCGTATTTGTTCTAAGTAGTATTGTTGGTATTGGATTAATATTTGTTGGTGTCTGGTTACTTGCCCAGAGCTTCCATGTTTGGAGCACAAACAAAGGTGTGAGTATTCTTGCATTAATTTTAGGAGTTTTAGGTATTTTTGTAGGTATTGGTTTATTTGGAAAAATACTTGCATTCAGTATACTTGTAGGTTTGATCATATATATTGGTGGACTTTTCCTCATAATATCAGGAATAATATCTTTAATATCTGGTCAGGGAAATGCTGGTAGATGGGGTGGAATTTTAGGTATAATCATGGGTATACTCTATATTATTGTAGGACTATACGCATTCAACCCATTATATCTTGCATTATTAATAGGTCTTTGGCTTATACTAAGTGGAATATTCCTTATATTTTCACCGCCAGCAGCAAAAGTAGAAAGCTAGAATTAAAATAATAAACTAATTTTTTTTTTAATTTTTTTTTTGGATCAAAATTCCTTAAATTTATCGTGGATTAATAAAATTAAAATATTTTAATGTATATAATAATTGTATATAATGAACTATTTTACTATTTTATTTAAATATAACAGATAAAATCTGTTTATAGGTGTTTATAAATGACAAAGAATTGATAATTAGAATCGAGATTTTTTAAAAAATAGCATTAGAAAGGGTATACACCAAAAAGTAACAGAATCATATAAAAATTAAGTTTATAAAAAATGAGATAAATTATAAATGGACATTAAGGAAGAAATTATTTCAATCTTTTCTCAAATCTAAAAACCTTAGAATAAGGACTATTATACGATATACACATTATTTAACCCAGTATTTAACTTTTTAAAGAAAATACCTACTGAATTAATTTCAGAGGCTGAAAAAGAAGAGGAATCTGACAATGGAACAACTGTTCATGATTCAGCACCATCAACTGGGAGTGTGTCTGCTATAAACAATAACATAGTTAAATCTGATGACGATCAACCAGAAGGAACACAGACAATATATTTGAATGAATAACATATCTAATAATGATAATTCAAATGTAAATCAAAGTTATGTGCCTCCAAATGATTTAGACAATGATACTATAATTTCTATTAATACTACTATTACTGCTTAATTCTTTCTTTTCTCTTTTTTATTAGGAACTTATTTTTGTCCTTATCAAAATAAGATCTGATTAGTTTATTTTAGAATTAGGAAGTAAATGGCAGGAATGGGATTTTATTTTAAATTTCAAGGCCAAAAAAAAATAAGAAATACTTTTTTTTGGTCTTATAAATCAAGTAGACATTTCTCCCTACCCCTTAATATCATATTATATCTATGTTCTCTTTAGAATTTTGTGTGATTAATTTAGGGTGAGGAGCAGGGAGTAATTTTCCACATTTTGGGGGACCAATTCGGGGAGAATTGGTAAAAAGAGAAGAAAACTACATCCCTACTCCTCATAATTATATTGGTTAAGATTATATTTAGAATTTTTGTATATGACTTTTTTAAAATATGGGGAAAGAGACAGGACAATAGTTTTCAATAACTTAGGAATATTTGAAAAGGTGGCCGGGATAATAGCAGAAGCAATCAAACACAACGTATCATTAACAGTTCATGAAACAAAATATATAGACCTCGGATGGACAGGAATTGCAACATCAAAGCAGGAATGGCCATAATAGTTCATGGAATCTGTGCAGGATGGCCAACCTATTATAAAGTCTATAAAAGCGAACACTATGTCGACATCATAGGAATAAACCTGACAACACAACAAGTACAAATAGCAGATCCCGACAGAGGAATAATTGAATATTCCATGGATGAGTTTAAAGAAGGAATGTTATTGAATAAGTCAAGCTGTTCTAATTGTTATTTCAAAAAAATGAGTATTATGATTAATTTTTTTTGATTATTATACATAGTTTTTTAAATAAGTAATATTTAAGGTAATACAACTATCAATAAATTTTTTTAAAGGAATATTATTCATTTGATTGAAGATGCCAAGTAATCCCAATATAAAAATTGAAGATTTATACAGTAAAATTTATTCATCTATGAATGAAGGGGTGGCTATTCATAGAATTATTTTTAATGACAATAATATCCCTGTAAACTATGAAGTAATTGATTTAAACCCTGCATTTGAAGAAATCTTAGGAATTAATAAAAAAGACATATTGCGAAAAAATAGCTCAGATCTATATGGTACTACCGAACCACCTTACTTAGAAATATATAGTAAAGTTTCTCAAACAGGAATCCCAACTCATTTTGAAACATACTTTGAAGCTATGGACAAATACTTCAGCATAAATGTTTTTTCCCCATCAAAAGGGATTTTCGTAACTATATTTGAAGATATTACAGAACGTAAGAAAAATGAAGAAACTTTAATAGAAAATCAAAGAACTCTTGAAACTTTAATAAGTAATTTACCGGGTGTAGCTTACAAATGCCGGAATGATCCACAGTGGACAATGGAATTTGTTAGTGACGGTTGTTTTCAATTAACAGGGCATCAAGCTGAAGATTTAATTATGAATAAAAAAATATCTTACAATGATTTAATTCATCCTGATGATCGTCAAATGGTTTGGGAGACCATTCAAACATCTTTAAAAGAAAATAAACCATTTAAAATAATTTATAGAATAATCACATCTGAACTCGAAAATCGATATGTATGGGAACAAGGTAGAGGCATATTCTCATCTGATGGGAATTTAATGGTATTAGAAGGTTTTATCACAGATATTACTGATCGTATAACCAATGAAGAAGAAATTAAAAAATCAGAAGCTTATTATAAAACTATTTTTGAAAACACAGGTACTGCAACAATAATAATTGAAAACAATACTATAATTTCACTTGCTAATAGTGAATTTGAAAAACTTTCCGGATATTCCAAGGAAGAACTTGAAGGTAAAAAGAAATGGACAGATCTAATTTTTGAAAAAGATAAAGAAAATGTTATGGATTATATTAGTTCAAAAAGAAGTAAAAAATCAACTCCGAAAAATTATGAAATTAGGTTGATCAATAAGCATTCTTTGATCCGAGATGTTTATGTAACTGTTACATTACTTCCTTATACTCAAAAAAGATTAATATCTCTCTTAGATATTACTGATAAAAAAGAGTCAAGAAAAGCTTTAAAGGAAAGTCAAAAAAAATACAGAGATTTAGCTGAATTATTACCACAACCAATTTTTGAAACTAATTTAGACGGAAATATAACATTTACCAATCGTATCGGGTTGAAAATATTTGGCTATACTCAAGAAGATTTAGATACCGAATTGAATATGTTACACTTTTTAGATCCTAAAGATCATCTTAGGGCAATGAAAAATACTCAGAGAAGCTTAAGGGAAGAACTGTCTGTTGAAGGATATACTGCACTGAAAAAAGATGGTACCACTTTTCCAATATTTGTATATTCTAATGCAATTAAACAAGGTGGTAAAGTGGTAGGATCTAGAGGAGTTATAGTGGATCTTACAGATATTAAAAATATAGAAAATAATCTGAAAGCATCTCTCAATGAGAAAGAGATTCTTTTAAGGGAAGTACATCATCGAGTTAAAAATAATATGCAGATTATATCCAGTTTATTAAATTTACAAACAGAATATGTGGATGATGAAGAAGCGGTGAATGTTTTAAAAGAAAGTCAAAACAGGGTTAGATCGATGGCAATTATTCATGAAAAATTGTATCAGTCTAAAGATTTAACGCATATTAATTTTGTAGATTATATCCAAAGTTTAGTATTAAACTTATTTTATTCTTATGACATTGACAATACACAGATCAAACCTATACTTAAAATAGAGAATATAAGTTTGAATATTGAAACAGCAGTTCCATGTGGTCTGATTATAAGTGAACTCATATCTAATAGTTTAAAATACGCATTTCCAAATAGAATGAATGGAGAAATAATTGTATCTCTCAAATCTGAAAAAAATACTTATCAACTACTCATCAGCGATGATGGCATAGGATTGCCAGAAGATACCAACTTTAACAATATAAAAACTCTTGGTCTCCTATTGGTAAACAGCTTAACAGAACAAATTGATGGAGACATCATGATCAATCGGAACCATGGAACTGAGTATAAAATAAACTTTAAAGAACAAATATACAAAGAACGCATATAAAATTTTTTTTCCATAAATCATAATTACAAATATCTCAACTAAATAATATTAGCAATATTTTT
Source organism: Methanobacterium sp. (assembly GCA_003158115.1). Taxonomy (GTDB): domain Archaea; phylum Methanobacteriota; class Methanobacteria; order Methanobacteriales; family Methanobacteriaceae; genus Methanobacterium_B. The sequence goes on along the minus strand of PMGM01000086.1, from coordinate 4,761 downwards.
TACTTTTTTTTAATGTTTCCAAATGTAAATTTACAATTAGGACATTTAAAATAGGTTTCCTTAGTTTCTATAACTGTATAACATTCCATTAAGCCTTCATAACTACAATTTGAACATTTTTTAGTTTCTTGCAATTTATTGGCCCTCAGTTTTATTTTTTAGATTAAATAATTCAACATGCTTAACATAGAAATTTGTGAATTTATAAGTCTTATCATTGATTATTTGTTCTAAATCCTCATCTAATGGTTTATGAATATCGGGTATTGATAATATAATTTTAATTAATAATATTTTTCGAAATGTATCATATTCTGAATCAATAGTAGTAATTGAGTAGTTATGATTAATTTCTAACTTAAAATTGTCCAATCTATCTTTAATGAAATCATAAAAGTCTTTATTAATCCTCACATCCTCAAATTTGAGTAATATATCTGTTGTAATCTTTGTTCTATCTAATATTTCATAGGAAATATTTCTTATCAAAGATACCATTCCCCACACATTAATTAATTTTCATAACTAATAAACATAGTATGGAAAACATAAGAATATAATTAAACTGTAATGATTTGAAAAAATTAGAAGTTAAAAAAAAAATAATTTAATGATATTATCTTATTTGTTTAACTGCCATTTCAATATCTGATGCATAAACAGTTTTTCTTCCAGCGTGTTTTGCAAGTAACACACCTTGTTTAGAAATGTCTTCTCCACACTGTTCTAAAACGGTTACTAATGCTTCTTTTGCATCTTCACTTACTCTAGGTGCACCTGCATTTTTTATTATTCTTCCTATTGGAGCTATTGGTAGTTCAGTCATATTTTATCACCATATATAGTTTGTAATCTCAGTTTATTTAAATACATCGAATTTTAATGGATTTACATAACTATATACTCGTTTTATTAAGAATTCGTGATGTAAATCACAAAAAACTAGTCGTACAGTGCAAGTGTAAAATTAATATTATTGTTTATTCAAATGAATACATCTTTTAATAATTAAATCGATTTTAAGGTTTCATTTAACCCAAAAACTATAAATAATGTCCCAATTCCAATTATTGAATAATATAACATATTATGATCCATAGAAATAAGGATGACTCCAAATAAAATTAATAGGAATCCTATGAAATAATATCTTATAGAATTTTCAGTAAATTTTTCTGATTTCATAATTATTTTTTGGTATATTAATATCCTAACAATTATTTATTATCACCACTTATAATCTAAACTTCATATCAGATAAATTTTTATTGAAAAGAAAATTTAAGTGAACCATAATCAAAAAAACCCCGTCCTATAGAAATTTGGATCCTAAATATTCAAAAATCCATAGTTTTTAGATTTCCAAATTGATGATTACATTCAGGACAAATGCATTTTTCCCCAATATCCCCTAATGCACTAATACATTCCATTGACCCTTTAAATCCACATTTTGGGCATTGTTTAATTTTTTTCATAACTTTAGTCTCCTATTTAGTTAACTATCTACATTATTTTAATTTCTTGAAATAAACATATTTGATCGTAAGAATAATAATTTACAAAATAATGAATTACTTTTAATTAAAAAAAAACTGATTTCTAAAGAGGAATTACATCTACTCTTGGACTATGTTCTTCTGATTTGTATTTAAAATAAATCATTGTACTGAATGGTATTACAATATGGTCCATTTCGGATTTATCTTGTGCAATTTCAATTATTCTATCTTCTGAATTTATGTTAATTGATGTAACATTATGTTTTCCAGTTTCATAGACTTTATTACAGTCTAATGTAGATATTTTTAATTTAACAGCCCATGTCATAATTATCACCAATTAACTAATTAATCTTAATAACAGATAAATTTTTATTAAAAGGATCAAAATTTTTTAAACTTAATATTAAACTATAATATCTATTTCATTGTAAATTTTTATCCATACCCCTATTTCATCCCAGTTCCTGTAACCAATCCTTTGACACCATTTAAAATTTTTTAATTCATTACAAAATATCTTCAATTATTTTAATTTCTTCTGGTTGTCAAACCGTAGAAATTATAACCCTAGATAGATAATCATTGCCCACAATCTAATAACCTAACTTTCTAAAAAAAAAGATGAATTTGTAACATATCTAGCACCTGTTGGTAAAATTATAAAAAAGGAATATAGTAAAATCTGTAATATCTTTATTTAAATTATTTCTTAACCATTATTATATGGGCTATGACCATTCCACTCAAGAATATGAATGTTATCAAAGCTGTTCCATTTATTGCACGGTTAATTATAAATAAACCTAGTATTGCTTGGGATGCAAATGCTGTTAATGAACCTATTAAGAGAGCTTCTCTTCCTAGGTAATTTTTATTTCCCTTCTCTCTTTTATCTCTGTAATCAGCAAGTATTTTTAATCCTATTGCAATTACAAAAGTACACCAGATTAATAAAAGGATCAATACAATGTATCCAAAGTCAAATGCATATCCAAAGATACCTGGTACAAAATAATCTATAATATCTTTTTTAGTTACAAGTGTACCGAAGAATATTTGATATGGAAGTCCGAAGGCTAGAATAATAAATACTGGTAAAGCAATATAACCACTGCTACTACCTGTATCGGTTACTCCCCAATATGCGCTTCCTTGTACATGACCGAAAAGTGTTGTGTTTTTTAGAACCAGTTGAAGACTCGGTGCTGCATTCTGAATAATCCTGTCGATCCTTACAATTGGACTGAGTATTGACATTGATAATATTCTTGACAATAATTCTAAGGATGTGAAACCTACAATGACTACTCCTGTAACCGCTATAACCCTTTTAGCAGTTAAAAATGATTTTTGTCTGAAAGATTTTGAAATTATGAAAAATCCGAATATGAGACCTATAATCCATAATATAAGGAAATCTCTGTGGACAAGTCCACCAACAATTGTTATGAGTATAATTAAAAGGAATATAAATCTTTTAATACTCAATACTCCTATACCCACTTCACTCATTGTTGATAACGCAGCCCATGCAGATACAATAGCCATCAATGCTATAGGTCCATATGTATGCGTAAACTCATGCAATCCCAATACTGGTATGAATAATGCTAATGCATCAAAACTAAAAAGTAATGTAAGTCCTATAGCTAACACTAAGGAGAATAACATGACACGACTTAATGATATTTTTATTAAATTGAAAAAGATTATTATCGCGATCTGCATAAGAATTGCAAATTCTAGAATAAATTCAAGATTATTTTGTGCTATTAAAACCATTTATACACCTAGATCTGGTAGAATATTTATAAAACATAATTTTCTTTAAAAAAATGTTTATGGAATATAATTATAATGGCGCTAACATATATAAAAATATCTAATTACATCAATATATTTGATATGTAATTAAAAGATATATATCTTTTGATTAAACCATATAACTCCAATAATAACATTATTAAGGGCAATTACAAAATTATATACGATTTAAGATAAATTTCTGATATTATATTTTGATATTTTAATAGTATTTTTGTATCATATAAAGATATAATTTATATTAATTAACTATTCAACACATCACTATTTCTGCTTCCTGAAAGGTTAAATCAAGTAAATCAGCAAAAGAAAGTATTAAAAAAATCATTAAATGCACCTTCAATTTGTTTGAAAGAAACCAATTTATACGCAGAATCTTTGAAAGCAAAGATTTTGATTTCATGCTACTTAAACTACCCTACAAAAAAACTTGAAAATCATCAAAAAAACGACACATTACGAGTTTTAAATACTATAGCTATAATTATATTTATTGCAGCATTATTGGCATTAATTGTAGGAATAACAATATTTGTTCCAGGAACACCACTAGATATGATATGGACCCTAAAAAATTCATTTCAAATTGGATTTAGAAGTTCATCTACAGGGATAATCTTCGGATATTTCATTGTTATCCTAGGATTAATATTAATATCTGCAGTATGGGGATTATTAAAAAGAATGAAATGGGCATGGTGGGTAGTTTTAATAGTATTTTTAATTAACGGAATTGGAGATGTCATATCAGTTGTATTTAGAGGGGGAATTAACGGGATATCTAAAATAATAATTATATCAGCATTCATAATTTACCTAATAAGACCAAGTATAAAAAAATATTTTGAAAAAAATAAGATATAAATAGAAATTCAATTTAATTATTAGCTCAAAATATTAATTGAATTGAATTNNTGTTTTAAAAATTTAAAAATATATCTTGTATCCCTACCTTAAAAAAAAAAAAAATCTTTGTCATATATCAAAATAAATTATTTATTAAAGAATGGGTTCAGATTAGGGTGTAAATATGGAATAAATATTTAACTAAAAATTTTAATATCCAATAATAGGTCAATGGAATAATCAGATTAATTAATACTTGAACATAGTTAAAATCTAAATAACCATTAGGGGTGAAATTTTTATGATAATAATACATTTAAGGAGGGTATAATAGCAGTCATTGTTATAGTAGCAGTATTTGAACTATAAAGATTTAAAAAATGGATATACTTTTAATCTATTCATTTGTAATAAAATTGATTGAAGGAATATACATGTTTTTCTAATATTTAATTTTATTTCCAAATAATAACATTTAAAATATTTTCAATCTATTTTTTTAAAAAGAGATACAAGGATTCTAATTAATGGGAAGAAATAGAAATTCCTTATGAATTATATTAATTAATGAACATTTCCACAACAA
>PMGM01000036.1 GCA_003158115.1 Methanobacterium sp. | reverse complement strand
CAGATGGATGTAGAGTAATAACTGAGTGAAATAAGAAGTTTAAAATGTTATAATTTAAACAAAAAATATATTATAATTATTTTTAAAAAAACGAACTATTTTTAGCCGCAACAATACCTCCAATAACAAGACATACCTTCACTGAAATATTATCCAACAGTTTCAAGATGAGCCCAAGTTTACTGAGTGAAGCTAATGTATGATGGTTTTTCCTTCTACATCAATGTTAGATTCTACAACGTCAATTGCAAAATTCTAGTTTATATTAGTTATATTCAACAGATAACTCTGAATTGGGGGGTTTAATTAAAATAGTTTTTCAAAAAAGAATAACTAACTTTCTGAGTATCATTACAAATTAGCATATAATAATGAATATAAACAAATAGTTGTAGTTATTGAAATTAAATTTAATAACATTATTTGAATGTTAAAATAATAGAAAGTACTAACTAATTGGACATTCTTGTGCTGAAACTTAACAAATTCTTTATTAAATGTGAAACATACCTTTAGTGGTTAAAATAACAGGGTGATATTACATCTTAATCAAATCTTCAAACTTTATAATAAAATTAACTTATGTGTTCAGTAAGTAATGAGATAATTTCTGATTCTTGATTAATAGGAATTTTGAATAATATCATTGTATTGGTTGATAGCAAATCTTTTATAAAAATATTAAATACATAAAAATAATCAGGGTAATCTAATGAAAAAATATGATGTGGCAGTCGTTGGTGCAGGACCAGTAGGTTCTACAGTTGCAAGATATATTGCAGATGAAGGATATGATGTTGTAATGTTTGAGCGAAAACGTGCTGTTGGCATTCCACTTCAATGTGCTGGACTTTTAGGAAAAAGAATAAAAGATACAAATATTTTACCTCAACAATACATATTAAACAAGGTATATGGGGCTTATTTACATTCACCATCTGATAATATTTTAAAAGTCTCACGTAAAGATCCTGAAGCCTATGTTATTGATAGAGTGGGTTATGATAAATTTTTGTCAGAACAGGCTATTGATTCTGGTGTTGAACTCCTTCTAAACCACAAAGTAAATAGTTTAAATATTAAAACTGGTGAAGTTCTGGTAAGTAACACTAATCAATCTTTTAAAGCGGAAATAGTTATTGGGGCAGATGGACATTCATCTTGTGTTTCGGAAAAATTCAATCCACAATCAAAATCTGTAATGGCTGCCCAATATCTCATGGATATGAGGGGTGATGTTTTTGATATAGATAATGTTCATCTATATGCAAATGCAAATATATCTCCCGGATTTTTATGGATAATTCCAATCACAAAGTCTTTAGTACGGATTGGGCTCTTTGCAAATATGGATTATAATGGACTTAACAGGGTTTTAAAAGAATTTATACAATCAGATGATTTATATAAACATGCTAAAATCATAAAGAAGTACCATGGATTTATTCCAAATTATGATCCCAAGAAGAATTTAGTAAATGATAGGGCTATACTTTTGGGGGATGCTGCGTCACAAGTAAAACCAACAACAGGCGGTGGACTTATGATTGGTTTTGAATGTGCTAAAATGGCATCAACAACTATCTTAAGGGCACTTCAACTGGAGGATCAATCGATTCTTAAAGAATATGAAAATAGTCATAAAAAACGATTTAAGAGCGAATTAAGAGTCCAGTCAGAAGTTCAGAAGATATTTGGATCACTTACAAATAAAGATCTCGACGAGATGTTTTTAAAACTTAAAGAAGGAAATGCCGAAGAATTAATATCAAAATACGGGGATATGGACACGCAATCGACTCTAATAAAGGAAATGATAAAAAATAGACTCCTTTTTTCCATTGTACCCACACTTTTAACAAGGAGGATCGGTAGTTTATGGAAATAGTTTTAATAATGTCTCAAGAACATAAAACACTACCCAAAGCAGAAATTGAAGCTGTTTTAAAGGCTGAAAATATACCATTTGAGATATTAAATCAATATGAGGGGGTACTAATTCTGGATGTCCCTTATGAATGCTTAAAATCTCTTAATATGATTGGAAAGAGATTTTCATATACTCATGAAGTGTGTAAACTTTTAATTGAAACAGATAAAGTTGATCTAAATTCTGAAATACAAAAATATTCTTGGAAGGATCTCATAACAAAAGATTATGCAGTGAGAATTAAAAGAATGGATAAAACTGATAAATTTGATACTTCAGAAGTTGAATGGGAGTTAGGGGGCATAATAAATAATCTTGTTGAAAATATTAGGGTGAATCTCGTTGATCCTTCAAGTTTCATTAGAGTAATATTTATTGATAACAAGATACTTGTAACCGAAAGACTTTTTAAAATCGACAAAAAACATTTTTACAATTTAAAACCCCATAAGAGGCCTTTTTTTTACCCTGGGTCCATGAGTCCAAAACTTGCAAGGTGTATGGTTAACCTTACGGGGGTTAAAGAGGGAGATTTAGTTCTTGATCCCTTCTGCGGTACGGGAGGTATTCTAATAGAAGCAGGCATCATTGGAGCAAATGTTGTTGGTGTAGATATTGATGAAAGAATGGTTGAAGGAACAATAAAAAATCTTAAATATTGTGGTGTAAAGAACTATGAAGTTTTTAAAGAAGATGCACGGAAAATAAAATTACCTTACAAAGTAAATGCTGTTGCAACTGATCCTCCTTATGGCATATCTGCATCAACAGGGGGAGAGGAAAGTAAAAATCTATATGCACAGTCTCTTATTACTATTGAGAAATTACTCACTGATGAAGGCAAACTTTGCATGGCTACGCCTCATTATATGGATATCAAGGGCTTAATAGAAGAAACAAATTTCGAGATAATAGAACAGCATCACATAAGAATGCACAAAAGTTTGACAAGAGTGATAACACTCTTTAAAAAGAATATTTGATCTTGGACTATTTTTTAGTAGTACAGTAAAATTCTAATATCGTAAATTAATATCTAACTGAAATATTAATTTATAGTAAGTTGACTTAATTATTATGTAATCATAAATTGTTCAGTTATATTATACAATTACCAATATTAATCTTTAAATAAGTGGAGGGGGACCTATGAAAGCTAGAATATTTGACACAACACTTAGAGATGGTGAACAGACTCCGGGAGTCTCTTTAACTCCGGATCAGAAGCTCAGAATAGCGATAAAACTCGATGAACTTGGAGTAAATGTTATTGAGGCAGGTTCTGCCATTACTTCAGTGGGAGAAAGGGAGGGAATCAAAAAAATAGTTTCTGAAGGTCTTTCAGCTGAGATATGCAGTTTTGCAAGGGCAGTTAAAGTTGATGTAGATGCTGCTCTAGAATGTGGTGTAGATAGCGTTCATTTGGTTGTACCAACTTCAGATCTTCATATAGAACATAAACTAAGAAAAACTAGGGAAGAAGTTAAACAAACGGCTATTGAAGCTGCAGAATACGCAGTTGAGCAAGGGTTACTTGTAGAACTCTCAGCAGAAGATGCTACACGGAGTGATTACACTTTTTTGAAAGAAGTGTTTAGAGATGGAATTGATGTTGGAGCAAAGAGGATATGTGCTTGTGACACAGTGGGGATGCTTACACCAGAAAAATCGTACAAATTTTATGAGGGTCTAATTGGACTTGGTGTGCCAGTGAGTGTACATTGCCATAATGATTTTGGACTAGCTGTTGCCAATACCCTATCAGCACTCCGGGCAGGAGCAAGCCAAGCACATGTGACCATAAACGGAATAGGAGAAAGGGCAGGAAATGCATCTCTTGAAGAAGTAGTAGTTTCCCTTTACTCACTCTATGATGTACAGACTACCGTTAACTTTAAAATGTTGTATGAGATGTCAAAAACAGTAGCAAGGATGACTGGAATATACCTTCAGCCCAACAAAGCAATAGTTGGTGAAAACGCATTTGCCCATGAATCAGGAATACATGCTGATGGTGTTATAAAGAAAGCTGAAACTTATGAACCAATAAAACCAGAACTTGTTGGTCATAAAAGAAGATTTGTATTGGGAAAACATGTTGGTAGCCATATAATTCGAAATAGGATAAATGAGATGGGATTGAGGGTAGATGATGTTCGGTTTGAACAAATATTCTCTAGAATAAAAGCTCTTGGGGACATGGGGAAGTCTGTGACCGATGTTGATCTTCAAGCAATTGCAGAAGATGCGCTGGGTGTGCTTGCAGAAAAACCAGTAGAACTTGAAGAATTGACCATAGTCTCTGGAAATAAAGTAACGCCTACAGCATCTGTAAAGATCAATGTGGATGGTGTTGAAAAAGTGGAAGCCGGAGTAGGAGTAGGTCCAGTAGACGCAGCAATTGTTGCAATCAAAAAAAGTATGAAAGATGTTGTGGACATACAACTGGAAGAATATCATGTTGATGCAATAACTGGAGGTACAGATGCGTTGATCGATGTGGTTGTCAAGCTTAAAAACGGGGAAAATATAGTAAGTGCACGAAGTACCCAACCGGATATTATAATGGCCAGTGTAGAAGCTGTTTTAGGTGGAGTTAATAAAATAGTTAGTGATAAAAAGATCCGAGAATCTGAGGAATTTGATAGAAAATAACAATTAAAGTTTTAATATTTTCTTTTGTAACTCCTTTTTTATTTTTTTTTTTTTAGTTTTATAACTTCAGATTTAATTTAATAAAAGCTAAATACATATAATAACAAGGGTTTCAATAATTTTATGTATGAACTCTAAGTCATCAAATGGGAAGCTCTCATATATAAAAAGAGGGTTCAATGTTTTTGGGAATCTTATATCCACATATCTTGGTATTATACTTACAATAGGTTTTTTAGTGCCATTTATACTTGGTGCAATTAAAATACATAATTATGACCAGATAACAGGTTTTATAGAAGTATTTGTCCTTGTATCAGCAACATTATCACTTTTAACCTTCACTTATATAATGGCACTTATGGATATGCACGAAAAAGTCAAGGAATCAATGATTAGATCTGGAGAACTTTTTTTCATGTCAACTGTACAGTTCATAGTTGGGTTGTTTTTATTATTTTTAATGGATTATTTGACCCACAGTTTTCTTAATATCTCGAATATCCACTTAAATTTGGGTATTGGGGGAATTATATCAATTATAATATTTTTGATACAAATATTTGTACTTTTAGAATTGATATTTGCAGTATCCAAATTTTTCAGGGGAGTTATGGGAGTTTATATATCATTCAGAACTAAAAACTTGAGAGAATCGATATTCTATTTGTTATCATGGAGGGGAAGGGATGGTTGAAATAATACGAACTAATAATGAGACTGAAGAGTTCAACATACAAATTGCAGGATTTAAATCTGAAATAAAAAACTATAAAAATCTTATAAATGAATTAGCTAAATTAAATAATGGATGTATAATACAGTTAATGAATGCAGAGGGTATAGCTGGCAGAAAACATGCTGCAAACGCAGCTATACATGCAATTAAATCATTTTCCAGAAATGAAAATATTGCAAATAGTTTAGGTCTTGAAATATGTGTAAGAACATCAGGACAGAGGCAAATATCACAAGCCCTTAAAATGTTAGGGATTACAAGTGGAAATATTAATGTCTGTGCAGTAGCAATTGATTGTGATGATAACATCATGCAAACATTAACTAATATGCTTGGTGAAAGGGATGATGCAGTTCTTGAACCAGAAGATAATAAATTAAAAAAATTATATAATATAACAGAAATTGAAGCTGATACAGCAGGAAATATTTCAAATTTATTAATAGAGAGAACAGCCCTTCTAATAACTGAAACATAAATTTTTCTTATATGGATTTGATAGTTAAAAATAGAATCTTTAACTATTTCTCAGTTGATTTACTTATTATACGTTTTATGGCTTCCTCTGCACTTTTTCTCACATAAATATTTTTATCGGCAAGAACAACTTTCAGATTATCCAATGCTAACGGATCTCCAATTTCTCCCAATGTTTCTGCAGCTTTTTCTCTTATTGTTGAATTTTCATTATTTAAAGCCTGTTTAAGTAGATTTAACGCCTTTTTTCCAAATTTACCAAGTGCTAGTGTGGCTTTCCATCTCACTGTTTGGCTTTCATCTTTAAGATGTTCAATTAATGGTAAAATAGCCCTTTCATCCCCTATTTCCCCAAGGGCCCAGACAGACTTTGAACGCACATTATCATTTCCATTGTCAAGAGCATTTATCAAGGGAAGAACTGCGGGTTCATCAAGCTTTTCCAATGCTTCTGAAGCCCTCCACTGGACACTCAAGTTTGGATCATTTAAAGCAACTATTAAAGGTTCTACAGCTTGTTCATCTCCAATTTCTCCAAGTACTTCGGCTGCTCTATGTCTTGTTTCAGCATCTTCATCTTCGAGGGCTTCAATAAGAACCTTAATAGCTTTGTCAGATCCAACTCTCTCAATGGTTTCCTCAAGTCTTTGATGTTCATCTTGATTTTCAATTTCTTTTATTGAGGGTTCAATTATTTCAAGATCTTCAAGGATTTCAGTAGCTCTTTCCCTCACATCTTCATCTTTATCATCTAAAACGATTTTAAGATATTTTAAAGACTCATCATCTCCAATTTTTCCCAATATATCTACAGCACGTTCTCGAACATGACAATCTAAATCCTCTAAAGCCACTATAAATGGTTCAATTGGTGATTCATCTATCTTGCCTAAGGCAGTCAATGAACACCTTCTTACCCTCCAACTATCATCTTCAAGGAGATTAATGAGAGATTTAACAGATTTTTTATCTCCAATTTCACCAAGAGAGTTAATTGCATAGAATTGTACATCTGTGTTATCATCTTCCAGTATATTGATTAAATAATCAACAGATTCTCTGCTAGCAATTTTCCCAAGAGCTTCTGCAACTCTCTATCGAATATTAGGATCATCGTATTCAAGTGCTAAATTAAGATAATTGGTAGCTGTTTTACCCCCAATTTCTCCAAGAGAGTATATTACCATTTCTTTAAATTCACCATCATCAAAACTTAAATTTTCAATCAAAGGTTCTACTGCACGTCTATCTCCTATCTGTCCGAGAGCATAAACAGCCATACTCCGAACATCCCCATCCTCATCTTTTAAGGTGGTTATAAGCGTGTCAACCGCGTTTATGCTACCAATTTCTCCAAGGGCTTCCGCAGCCCTATATCTAATTAAAATATCTTTTTTGTTGGTCAAAGCATTAATTAATCCATTGATGTCCTGTTTTTCCATCATTTTTGTAAGATCTTTTTCAGTAAGTTTCAAAATTCCCATTTGATATCCTCTTTAAATTGAAATTAAACTTAATATTATATTGTAATATTCTTGGATAAATGTGTAAGTGTAATCTCAAATTGCATGTTTCAGCTTATAAAAAAATTAAATTTAAAATAATGAATTAAAAATCAGTTTTAAGTACCTGAACGATTCCTTGAAGATTTTCTGGCGTCATACATTTTATATCTAAATTTTTAATCTCAATACAAACCGCATTTGATTTTATTCTATTATAATTTGGACATACTGTTATTATACTTCCACCATGAACATTTAAACCTTTTCTAAGCAAATAACCCAATTTTTTAGGGCTTTTATCTGGAATTCCAACATTTAAACCTTGTTTGTTTACATGTAAAACTTCTCTAAAGTCACTTATCTGTGATTTTAAATATCTACATGTTTCTATAGTCTTTGAAATTATATGGGGTGCATTTTCTATTTCTACTGCTATTCCCGCACATGTAATAGGATCTGCCTTTAAACCATTCAAAATATTTTTAGCAGATTCAAGGATATTTGTATTATTTGTTGAGATGAAACCACCATTTCCAACATTTACTGTTTTAGGCGATCCAGTAGATGCTAAAATCACATGGGCATGTTCACCATTACCAAGCAAACCAGTCACATCCCCAATTCCACCAGAGGCATCTTCAACCATTATAACTCCCATATCTTCACAAACTTTATAAACCTCCTTTAACGGCTGTTCTGCCATATACCCGGCAAAACTTGTAATAAAAAGAGCTTCTGGATTGAATTTTTCAATAAAATCCTCTAAAACATCTACCTGAACCAAACCAAATTCTGTAGGAAGATAATTAATGTTTAAACCACAAAATTCAGCCATCCTATTAAATCCTACCCATCCACCCTGGTCGGGGATCATAACACTATCCTTGAACGTGCTCATGACAGAAAGAATTGCAGAACTTCCACTGTTGACAATTTTAACTTGTTCATGTTTAGTAAACCTTTTTATACTCTCCTCAGCATTTACCAATTCCTCGAATCTGCTACCTGGTACATGCTTAAGATTAAGAGATGTCTCACTCATAGCTTCTCTTGTTTTAAGTGATGGTCTTCTGTAAAATAGGTCCATTTATATCCTCTTTATTTATGTATAAAATTGTTCAAAGTAGTCTGTCGAGATTGTAATAGTTCATTTAATAGATCGCTTTGTTTCACAAAATTTTCCATTGGAAGTTTGATTTTAGTTGAAATATAGGATAATGCTGTTTTCATGTCCTCAAATTCCAAATAATTTTGATTCATTGCATTTCGGACATTCTCTCGAACATTGAAAACTCCAAGAGGTACATATCCATTGTACGCTTCCCTTAATACTATTGCACCTGCTTGTTTACCTTCGCGTGCAAGGGCCTCTAGCACAGCCATTTTACATGTGTAATAACACCCTCCAACTCTAGAATAACCTTTTTTCCCGGTGTTATTTTCATAATCAGAAAATATGAGTTCTTCCTTTCCTAAAACATGTAAAAATGCTTCAATCCATTCATATTGCCATTCACTTGGGAGTAACATGACTGCATAATAGTTGTTTAGGCTTGCAAATTCATATACTCTATAGTTATCTATAACATCATGATAACGCACTGTTTTAAGGAGACGTTCTCCTATTGTACTGTCACATGCTGTTATTGACCATCGAGTAGGTACAAGCTTCCTTCTTTTACCGACTCCCATTGCACCTACTGAAAATGCTTTTTGAATATTTGAAAATGGTATACCTTTGTTATTTAAGTCCAGAACGGCATCAGATGCCTTTAGATCACTGTCGTAGAACACTTTTTCAAGTTCACGATCCCATTTAACACTTTCAATATCAAATTTTTGTATAAGTGCACTTGGGCCGTGAGGAGTATGTTCATCGCTGAAAGAAGAGCCCCTAGGTTTTTTACTAAATTCTGCTTCGCTTTCAATTGAATTTTCTGATAATGATATATCTTGAAGTTTCTCCACAAAAGAATTTTCTAGATCCTTTATACCTACTATCTGTTTTCCACGGACTAGGTTCAATCTGTATCCTATTATATCTTCCTGACTTTTATCTTGGGGTATCCATGATTCTGGCATATCCATGATGGTAATGTCTCCTGAGAGAGGTGCTATCATTGGTCCAGCATAGACTTTAGGGTAATTCCAACTACCAATAAAAACAGATGGTGGTGTGCTTCCATCAAGTTCTTTCCCAACATCTACAGATGGCATTTTCATACGGGAAGTTAATTTCTTGAGGTAAGCTGTTTTGCCGTTTATCATATTTGTCTAGTTTAAACTATTAAACACACAGTTAATAAAATCGATGAGAGCATATGATTAGTAAATTTTTTTAATTTTGTTTTTATCAATTTATATATAATTTATTGATCCTATATTATGTTCTAATAATGAAAAAAAGTACTAAATTATTTTTTATTAAATCCAAAACAGATTTAGATCTCAACTATTTTTTTTAAATCAGTTTTTAATAAATTGAATCTAATAAAAAGAAAAAAAATAATTAATTTAACTGCATCTAATTACTGTACCATTACTTTGCGTATTATTGAACATACTATTTAATCCGTAGGATCTATAAGGTGCATTGACCCATACGCCGTTCTGTTTATACTGTACTGATTCGTGTCTGCTTGAGTAAGCTGTTGGATATTGTATTATTCTAGCTTGCATATGAAATGCTGTCATCTTTGTGTACAGATAATCACTCATTGCCCAGCAATCTCCGGCACCAATACGTTCCATAGCTGCTGCAGTACTTGCTGCATGGCTATATCCATATTTTGCTGCTCCTTTCATAATGGATGCTAAGCTTGCATTAGGATTTGTAATTTTTGTATTCATTTTGAGTCCTTGTGTTGCTATGATTGTCTGAAATTGTGAAATAGCTATATGTTTAGACCCGTAACTCACGTATTTTGGTAATCTCAGATTTTTATTGAAAAATGTTTGAGCCCTTTTTTGACCATCTTTCATCTGTGCTAACGTAATTGGAGATACTGTAAAACTACTTGTGTAAAATGAATTTCCGTTTCCTGATAAATCTGTTACACTGTTTGCGTTAAGTGTAAGAA
>PMGM01000025.1 GCA_003158115.1 Methanobacterium sp. | reverse complement strand
TAATATTAATATCCAAAATTTTTTAACTATTAAGTTAATCCCTCCTAGAATTATTACATTTAATAATTATAATGTAAAAGTTATAATATATAAAGTTAACTAAACTGGTTTTTAATTATCATAAATTATAAAAAATATATTACTTATTAAAAAAAACTTAAATCGAAAGTATAAATTTCATGAACCGTCTATTCAAACGGATATTTAAGAATCATTTAACCAACGGACTGGAAACAATGAACATACACAGCCAAACATTCCCGAACAAAAAAAAGAATCAAATATGCACCAAAAACAAANNTATATAAAACAGCATATTAAACCTTTTTATTTTTGACTTCTAATGGCACCAAAACGATCTAAATAACATTAGATTAGTCCACTAAAAAAACATACCAAAACTGAACAAAACAAGCTACAAAAAAATAGTAATATAGGAAAGTAATTCCTCATCCTTTAACTACTCATAAAATTTCCATATGCTGTCAGGTCAAAATAAATGGTTTGTTTGGCCAATTTACCATTTTTGACCTCCAATATTTCTGCTACATCTTGGTTCATTCTTTCTTTCTTAGAATTTACATAATCATAGCTTATAATTGCACAAGATCTATCATCCTCAACAATTAACTCTTTAATTTTTACCCCCGCAACCCCATTTAAAAAGAGGATTAAAGCTTTAACAACTTCTTCTTTTCCTTTTGCTAACAGAGCTTGTGAAGCATCAGAAAATACAACATCATCAGAATATATGTCCTTCCAGTCATCACTTTTTTCTTCAAGACTTTTGTAATATCTTTGAACAATATCTTTTGTACTAATGTATTTCACTCCCCCTTTTTTATTATCAACTAGACATTCAATAAAATATTATATGTAAGTAATCCTATTTTAGTATTATTGAAAAATCAGTGAACATTAAACTGCTATGGATTTACAAATATTTAAATATAAATATTTTTAATTTTTATATAACTAAAGTTAAATCCTATTTTTATATTCTAATTCTTTGAAAGTGATCTTAAATTCGGTAGGGTTTTGTTTGTTGATTTTGAGTTCACCATCAATTTGTTCTGTTAAATTATTTACCAATAAAAGACCGAGAGATTCTAATTTGCTAAATTCAAGTTTTTCTGGTAATCCTATGCCGTTATCACGGATGATAAGTTCATATCCAATGTCAATTGATTTGAGAGATATAAATATTTCCCCTGACATATCATTGGGAAAAGCATATTTTAAACAGTTCGATACAGTTTCGCTTATTATTAGTCCACAAGGAATTGCTGTTTCCATATTCAAATTCACTTTATCTATTTCTAGTATTGTTTTTATTCTACTGTTTTTAACATTATAGGAATGAAATAAGTTTGAAACTAAACTTTGGATATACTCTATAAAATTGATATTAGTTAAATTTTCAGACTCGTACAACTTTTCATGGATCATAGCCATGGATTGAACACGGTTTTGACTTTCGATTAAAACATTTACTGCTTCTTCTTCATCAACATATTTTATTTGCAGATTAAGCAGACTAGATATGATCTGCATATTATTTTTCACCCGATGGTGTATCTCTTGAAGTAAAATATTCTTTTCTTTTAATGATGATCTAAGTTCATTTTCAGCTAACTTCTGTACTGTAATATCAGTTGCTATACCTAAAATGTATGAAATATTTTCCTTTTCTTTAACAGCTATAAAATGTATTAATGTCCATCTGATGTTACCTTCTTTGTCAATTAATCTAGATTCGTAAGGTTTTACTAGTTCGTCTTGAAGTAGTCTATTTATCTTATCTAAATGTAATTCAATATCTTCAGGAGGTATTATTTTCAATTCTGAAAAATTCTTTCCAATTAACTCGTGTCTAGATAAACCTGCCATATTAATAGTTGCATTATTTACATCTAGTAGTATACCATCTGTTCCAATGAGTATGGTATAATCTGGGTCTTCTTCAAATAATGTTCTATATTTTTCTTCACTTTCAAGTAGAGCATTTTCCATTTCTTTACGTTGATGAATAGGATGAGTTGTAACTATTATACCTTCAATATTAGGGTTATGTGTCATGTTCTGGGAGACAGATTCCACGGGAATGTAAGACCCATCTTCTTTGCGAATTCTAAACTCTGTGGGTGTTCCTGGATTGAGGTTTTTATAAACTTCATCTAAATCCTTTCTAACCCTTTCTAAATCATCAGGATGAATAAACTCTAATGGATTTTTTCCAATAAAATATCCCTCAGAATAGCCCAAGATACGTGTTGAAGATGGAGAATCAAAGGTGATTAGTCCATCTTTATCTAATATACGAATCAAATCAGTTGAGTTATGAATTATTGAACGGAATTTTTCTTCACTCTGTTTTCGATCACTGATATCCATAAACATGCCGGAAATTATATCATCTTCCAAACTGGCACTAACTAGTACATTAACAGTTTGATTATCCTTAGCAACGATTTCCAATTCGTAATCTCTAATTCGACTTTCTTTCTCCAGTTTATTAATAAGTTGATATCTATCTTCGTTGTTTTTGTACAATTTTTTGATATTTTCTTCTTTTAGTTCATCAACACGTTCATAGTGGAACATTTTGGCCATGGAATCATTTGCAAATAGAATATCTCCATCTAAATTAGTTTTATATATTGCGACAAGTGAATTGTCAACAAGCTCCCTGTAATTTTTTTCACTCTTTATTAAAGCATTCTTTGTCAATTTTTTTTCTTCTTCTGTTTTAATAGAATCTAATGCGAATGATATGTCTAATCCTATTTCTTTAACTAAATCAATTTCTTCTTCTATGAAAAAATAAGGCTTAGAAGAATATATGTAAAGAATTCCCAATATTTTTCCATTCAATTTAAAAGGGATAGATGCTAGTGATTGGTAATTTCTTTTAAGAGCTTCATCGCGCCATTCACTATTCAAATCTTTTTCAATGTCATCAATAACATTACATTCCCCTTTTTCGATTGACATAAGTGAAGGTTTATGCAAAGATGGACTTTCTTTAATATTCAAACTTATTTTTTTTAAATAGCCTTTTTCATCTCCAGAGTATTCTACAGGTATTATATTTCCAGTTTGATCATCAATTATACCTATCCAAGCCATTTGGAATTTTCCATATTCTACACAGACATTACAAATAGTTTTGAATAATTCTTTTCTACTTTTAATTCGGACTATAGACTGGTTTATTTGACTTAATGTTGTATAAAGTCTGTATAATTTATCTATTCTTTCTTGTGTAGATATTCTTTCGGTGATGTCTTGGAAAATG
>PMGM01000108.1 GCA_003158115.1 Methanobacterium sp. | reverse complement strand
AAAATAATTAGAAAATACTGCACAATATTGGAATAGATTCCCCCATATTTTGTAGGCATTTCATGTTTACTCTGTTAATTTTGCTCTAAAAATTTTAAGAAAAATAGATTGTTTAATTGTTTAAAAAAAATATAAGATTAAATTTGAAATTTCAATCTATTTTTTTAAATTCAGATTTTGGTGCCCTGCAAATTGGACAAATATCAGGTGCATCTTTCTCCACTGTATTTCCACAGAAATTACAAACATAATATGTAACCTCTATATTTTCACCAATTGAATCCAATTTTTTTTGATAAAGTCCTGCATGGATTTCTTCTACTTGATTAGCCACATCAAATGTCCAGTATGCTTCTTTATTTTTTTCTTCTTCAGCCACTTTCAGGAAAATAGGATACATTTAAGTGAATTCTTCTACCTCACCAGCAATTGCTTCTTTAAGATTTTCCTCGGTACTTTTTACTCTTTTTAAAACTGTAAGATGGTTATGTGCATGAACAGTTTCTGCTGCAGCAGCAGCCCTGAATAATCTCCCAATTTGGAATAATCCCTCTTCATCAGCTTTCTTTGCAAAAGCTAGATATTTCCTGTTTGCCTCTGATTCACCTGCAAAAGCTTCCAATAAATTATTGTTAGTGTCCATGTTTTACTCCTCCAAATTTATTGTTTGATCAAAAATTATCTATTTATAAATATATTTAGAATTGTAAGTGAAATTTTCTAAAAAAAATATTTTTAAATAAATATGTGAATATACCATTGGAGCATAATTATGAATTTAGGGGTTCTTCTGATTTAGAGTCTTTTATAAATTTTACTATTGTTGTAATCACTTCTCCATCTAAATGACCTTCAATTGTGTATTCTTCAGGAGTAGATTTACCCATACCTTTTATAAATAAGTGATTTAAATTAGGAAATAGTTTAAAATTAACATTCGTTCTTTCTTTTAAAGCTGTTTTCCATCCTATGAAATCTACCGAGTTTAAGACTTGATAATCTCGTTCTCCTTGGAGTATTAACATTGGCAAATCTATTTTTTTCACCACATCTAATGGCATATTATCCTGTAAATCACGCCAATATGCTATTGCGACACCTAATGGTAAATCTTGAGGGGCAATTTTATCTTTATATTCTGGATCCTTTAATTTGTCTACTTTTTCCTTCAAGCTTTCGAGTTCCGCCTTCTGTTGTTTGGTGATCGTTCCATTTAGATTATAAATGTAGGTAAATTGATCTAGAATTGTATCTTCAAGAGATCTAGTCAATCCAGCCATTATTATAAGGCCTGCAAGGTCAGGATCTTGTAAACCAATACGCGGTGCAACAGTTGCACCTAAGCTGTGTCCTAATAAAAAGATACGTTTAGTATCAATATCATTCGTTTTACTGATTAATTTAAGCGCAATAAGAGCATCATCTATAACTTCCTCTTTCACAGTCATCTTCTCAACCATTTCTGGAGTTAGTTGTTTACCATATTTAAAAGTCATTTTATCATATCTTAAGACACAGATACCTTGTGAAGCTAAACCCCAAGCTAAATCTCGAAATATTTTATTGGGACCTATTGATTCATCCTTATCATTTGGTCCTGAACCATGAACCAAAACCACTCCAGGAAACTGATCTGAACCTACGGGTATTGATAATGTTCCAGGTAATGCCCATTTACCTTCACCTACTTCTATGTCCACATCATTGAAGGATGATTTATTAACGTATGAAGGTGGTTTATAAATATTTTTGATTGGTGTAAAATTTAAACCACTGATTTCGCCCTGTTCATTGAATACTAACTGGACATCAACATCAAATCTTTGAAACCGACATTTTATTACGATGATCTTATAGCTATCTGTATCTGATGAGCGTGTGGGTATTAATTGTAAAAGAGTTCCTGATTCATATGTAACATCTTCCCATGATTGTTGTAATTTAGTTTCGCTTATACTTTTTTTCATCTGATCATCAAACTGGATGGTTGCTTCACTAAAATCACCCTTCAATAATTGTCCAATAAATATCTGTGACAAAGTGTCAAGATCATCCATAGGTACAGAATTCATAAAATTTCACCCCATTTAATTGTTTTATTTCCAATTTAATCCGCTCTAAATTTTATATTTCCTTTCAAAACGATATAGATACAAAATGATTTGTATGAATATAATTGTATTCATATTATTTTTTTAATTTTTAAGATAGTATTAAATCTTACCAAAAAGAACAGAAAATTTTAGTAATATGATATGATAATCTCAGAATATCATTACGAAATCATTTTATCTCTATTATAGGAAGTTTATTTAAGGAATTATATGGACTTTTTCTTAATTCTAACAATTATTATATTGAATAGCAAGTTTTCACAGATTTTAACTTCCATAAGTAGATATATAAATTAAATGTTTAAAAAAAGAATTTAATCTAAAAAAAATAAGATATCCTAATTTTGTATGTGAACAACTGAATTTGTTATTCAATTTTCTCTAATTTATCCAATCTTTCCTCTATTTTTTTGAGTTTTTTATTTGTGGACCCCCGAAACTCGTTAAAATTGCTTTCAAGCTGGCCCATATCATTTGATACTTGGGTGTATCGTTTTTCAATGTTTAAAATATCATCTTGTGTTGCAAGTTCCCAATCCTTTATTAGCTGATCACTTTTTTCATCTAAAAATAAGTCAATCTTATTTGAAAGTGTATCGGTATTTGTTGAAACATTTACTGATCCCTTTAGTTTTTCACTTACTCCAGATACTCTTTCACTGACACCAACACCAGATATTTTCTCACTTGCACCATAAACGGTTGAACGTACCCTATCACCCATTCCAGTTGATTTCTCTCCCTCTACAGGCATTTTATCACCATTCCTAATATTTTTTCTCTAAAATATCAGACATTTTTACCTTTCTCTTCAAATTCATCTTTCCTTCTATCTAGATCCTTAATGCGGTTTTGGATTTTTAGATATTCTCTTGTTGATTCCAGGTGGTCTACCCTATAATCTATTTCATTATTGAAATGTCCTATCTTACTCATGAGATTTGATCTGTTTATTTTTTTAAGATTTAACCAGCCATTTTCATTTTTTGATAATCCTTTTCCACCCATAATTTGAAAGGATTTCATATCAATTTCAACCAACTGTAATTTTTTAAGTTCTGCTTCTTTTGATAGGGCATTAACTTTTTTTGTTGAATTTCTTACAATTCTAAATTGAATAATAAGCATTATTAGCCCAACAACCGCTATTGCCGCCAATACTATATAGAACATATTCTGTGTGATATGTGGAATTGTTACCATATTGCATACCTATTTGTTTATATTATGAAAATATTGATTTTATATTTAGTAAAAAGAAATGGAATGATCCTTAAATACTGTTTTTAATGTTAAACTGTTTCGTACATTTCACCTTTAAGAAGAACTTTATCTCCAATTACTCTTATGGAGTCGTAAGGTACAATAATTTCATTTTTAGACATTCCAAACCCACCAAAACTTCCACCTTTACCAATTATAAAATTTTCCATCAATTGGGTTTCAAAATTTACTTCAACATCTTTCACTTTACCAATAATAAGTCCAGATGTATCTATAACTTCTTTTCCAATAATTTCTTCTTTTATCCTCATATTATCACCCTTTGAGATTATCAGCAAACTAAATATTATTTATGTGTAATATTCTACTTAATTTTTTTGAAACACAATAAGTTATATATCAATTATCCTATAGTATATAGAATTAATAGACTAATCATAACTATTGAAAAACATTTTCTCTTGCTTAGACAAAAGAAAAAATTTGATAATTCAACTTTTTTTTATAAATTACCGAAATATCAAGTTAAACTCTTCTTCTGAGATTACTCCCTTATCTTTAAGGAGTTTAGCTAATTTTTCTAATTTATCAGGATTGCTAGTAGTTACCTCTTCGGATGGCGCGGTTTCATTACCCATATCATTCATAGCCGACATCCTTCTCCTTGTTCTTCTTCTAGCTCCTCCCCTTCCTAATGGTCCTAAATCTGGCATATGGTAAAAAACCTCCAAAGTTTGTTTGTATTAATATTAAACTTTTAATCATATAATTTTTTTTAATTTAATATTTAGTACCCTTAAACATTATTGACCTTTTAATTAAAAATTTACATTATAATATACCTTTTGTTACCTTAATTACCCATTATTCTAGTATAAATGTTTATAAAATTAGTTTCAAAGTATAATTAAATATTTATCGAATATATTCCAGAGTAATAAGTTAATATATAGATGATTAGGCAGTTCATTAACCCATATCATAAAATGGTATGATAATTACTTATTTGTACTTAAAACCAGAACTTAAGTGTTCTCATTCAAATATTCACCTAATTTTGCAAAAAAATAGACTGATAATTAATTAAAATTTTTATATTGGTTATAAACATATAATA
Organism: Methanobacterium sp.; assembly: GCA_003158115.1. GTDB lineage: Archaea > Methanobacteriota > Methanobacteria > Methanobacteriales > Methanobacteriaceae > Methanobacterium_B. The sequence continues at coordinate 5,474 of PMGM01000108.1, read as the reverse complement.
TAACTATTCAGATCATTTAAAGTAAATAAATGAAGTTATTTGAACCTATAAATTATTCATAATATGAAATAAAATTATAAAAACTGGAGAATTTTTAAATGATTGAACTATTATTCTTTCTTTTAATGTTTTTTATAGTGGCTGTGATTTCCCGTAGAATTGATAAACTACCGGTAAGCGCACAGATGATATTCATTTTTTCAGGGATTTTAATTGGATGGTTTGTTACAGGTTTCATAGATGTAACAGAACCACCAGTATCAACAATTATACTTTTAATAGCTGAGATAGCCCTGGTACTAGTTTTATTTACAGATGCTTCACGTGTAGATTTAGGATCGATTAAATGGAACAGTTTACAAACCAGATTGCTGAGTATAGGGCTGATTTTAACCATAGTAATGGGAATTACATTTGCAATTTTAATATTTACCAATTTAACATTTTGGGAAGCAGCAATAATAGGAGTGGTTTTAGCTCCTACAGATGCGGCGTTAGGACAGATGGTTGTAAAAAATAAGGGAATTCCCAATAAAATACGCGAAGCATTAGAAGTAGAAAGTGGATTAAATGACGGTTTATCAGTGCCTTTCTTACTAGTTTTTATTGCAATTGGTTTATCTGAAGAGTCCTTCTCACCTACAGGATATTTTGTTCAGACTGCCCTTGAACAAATAGGATTAGGAGCAATAGTGGGTATTGCAGTAGGATTTATAGGCTCCAGAATAGTTATAAAATCACGAAACAAAGGATGGATCACTCCCAATTATCAAAGAATTGCTTTTCTAGTATTAGCAGTTCTTTCATTTATCATAGCTGATGAAATTGGTGGCAGTGGTTTTATTGCAGCATTTATAGGTGGTTTAGCAACAGGATATGTTACTAGAGATGCAGGTAAAGTTCTTATGGATTTTGCAGAAGCAGAAGGTCAATTCTTAAATCTTACAGTTTTTTTCCTTTTGGGAATTGTAATAGCAGGTTTGATCCCCTATATTACTTGGCAGATCATTTTATATGCCATTTTAAGTTTAACAATTATTCGCATGTTACCCGTTGCAATATCTCTTCTAGGCACCAAAGTAAGTTGGAATTCAATACTTTTTATGGGATGGTTCGGACCTAGAGGGCTGGCTTCCATTGTCCTTGCACTTATAACTTTAGAAAGACTAAATTCTTTTCCAGGACAGGATACTTTCATACTGGCTGTTTTTATAACAGTTTTGTTTAGTGTAGTTGCACATGGTGTAAGCGCCCTTCCACTATCAAATTTATACATAAAAAAACTAAAATCATGAAACAACCCATAAAAAGTTGACATAACACAGGAAATATTTCAATGTTCTTTAATTAATAGGCCCTTAAAGGAATAATAAAAAAAATAGTTAATAGAATCATATTAAAATAAAATGATCAATATTTTACTTATAATACAATCATCAAATTTAGGAGAATCATCATATGTCAGAAGAGTTGAACCTTAGATCAAAGGAGTATTGGAACCATTTAGTTTGGGGAGTATTATTAGGTTTATTAAGTGCAATAGGGGCATTTATTTTCATCTATTTAATGGATTGGGGTCAAAGAATATTTTTACCAAGTCTTACTAACTGGACACTATTCTCTGGACCTTGGTGGTTAGTTGTTTTAATGACTGTTGCGGGGTTTTTAGTGGGTTTAATCCATCGATTGTCTTCACCCAAACAGATGGATGTATTTGGTGCTGTTAAAAATGGTGATATTGATTCAAAACCGGTGCCATCTTCTTTGTTAGTATCATTGATATCACTAATTACAGGGTTCAGTCTAGGTCCTGAAGTACCGACTGGAATGTTAGCAGGAGGTTTAGGATCTTGGATCTCAAAGCGCCGTAAAATGAACTCTGAAAAAACAAAAATAAATGTTATAAGCGGAATATCAGGTGCATATGCAGGCTTATTTTCCTCACCGGTGGTTGTGCTTTTAATGCTATTAGAATCTGATCATAAACAATCAGATTCATATTATGGTATTCTTTTGATCGGGGGACTTGCAGCTACAATTGGGTTTGCCCTGTTTTATGCACTTAATGGAATGTCTTTATCTCCTTTACTCGGTCTTTTATCCCCACCTGCATATCATCTGAGAATATGGGATTTGGGAGTGGGAATATTACTAGGTATTCTTGCAGTGCCTGTAGCATTGTTCTTTATGATATTAACTAAAACTCTTAGTCGCATAGTTGCACCTCTTAATGCTACACCAATTGTTCGTGGTACTATAGGAGGATTGCTCTTGGGTTTGCTGGCTGTTATTTTCCCGGTAACAATTGGTTTAGGCACAACACAGATGCCCATAGTTACACAACAGGCAGCTGAAATCGGAGTGGTGCTTCTGATTGTATTTGCTTTGGCTAAAATGGTTGCATTGAGCGGAGCTTTGAACTTTGGATTCATTGGAGGCCCTATTTTCCCCCTTTTATTTATTGGTACAACACTAGGTTCTGCAGTCCATCTAATTTTCCCACAAATTCCCTTAGGGCTGGCATTAGGATGTATGATAGTAGCCGTACCTGCAGCTATTGTTCCAATTCCAATTGCTATGGCTGCTATTGGCGTAGTAATTATTGGTGTACCATTTATAGATGCACTTCCCGTATTCTTGGCAGCTTTGGTCTCCTTTGCCATTACACATGGACTTGGACTTGGAGAAAAAAAGGAAAATAAGCCAGTTAAAGAAGTTTAATTTTTCCATTTTTAGTTCAAAAAATTAATTTTAAAACTTTAAATAACTTAAATTAAAATTGGAATAATATCTGAGATTAATAAAAAAAATAGATATTTTAGATAAAATAATGATATTTTGAGATTAGAATATAGTAATAAAAAGAATTTTGATTATTTAGGTTCAACTTCACCCATAAACCATCCAACTAATGTGCCAAATCCTATTGTTATCAAAATAAATCCTATTATCGCATAAAACAAATTTGTGTAATCAAACATATTTTCACCTGTCCTTGTTTAACCATAATATATAATATCTTTTTTTAAAATTATAAACATTTAAATTTTTTCATATTGCTAAGTGCAAAATTAAAATGTCAAACTTCTAGAATAATTTATTTATATTATATTCGTAGCATTATTTAACTGCATATGTTAGGTACTTCTAATCTAGGTTATTTTATTGATTTGTAAACTTATTTTTTTAAGAGATTAAAACTTGCAACGGCTTATGCACCTAACTTTAAGAAATCTGATCTTGAAAAAATTGAAGTTGGATGCAATAATCGAGGCTGTTCAAAATGGTGCTGAAGGGGAAATAGTTGACGTGGAAGATGAGGAGAATCAAACGAAAGTCAATTTTACGTTGAATAAAAAAAAAAAATAAGAGTAACATGCGAACCTTCTAAAAAGTGAGCATTTGAAATTATTAATATTTTGTTTAGTGCCATAATATCTGTACACTACAATTTCAATTGGTTTTTAATAAAAAAAACATTTTCAAATCTCATATCATCGGGAACAGGAATATTATAAAAATTGATAAATCTTAAAGAAGTTAATTTAATGGTATCAATTTACATAATGAAATTATGGACCAACAAACAAAAGATAGCATACAATTGCTAACAAAATTTTCTATTCAACCTAATGATATCCATCTATTTGAACTTGCCTTTCTTCATGAATCTTATTCCAATGAGAATGATATTGATGAATGTTACGAACGGCTAGAATTTTTAGGTGATGCTGTTCTTGATCTGGTAGTTTCTGAATTCTTATATAACATGGATTCTAATTTAACAGAAGGTCAATTAACTCGTATGCGTTCTAATTATGTATGTAAAAAGGCACTTTATATTTATTCTAAGGAATTAAAATTGGATCAGTACATAAAGTTAGGAGCAGGAGTAGATTTAACTAGAAGAGAAATTGATTCTATTGTTAGTGATGTATTTGAATCTTTTATAGGGGCTTTATATCTGGATTCTGGACTAAATAGTGTCAAAGACTTTCTCAATAAAACAGTTCTACCCCATATAAAGAATAAAGATGTATTTTTTTATGATTATAAAACTGAACTAAAACAATTATGTGACCATGATTCTTTTGAAATAGTTTACGACTTAATCAATGAAAGGGGAGAACCACATAACAAAACATTTACCATGGCAACCATGATTAATGGAAAAAAATATGGTACAGGCACAGGTGGAAGTAAAAAGGAAGCAGAACAGAATGCCGCTAAAATTGCCCTGACTAAAATTTAATCTTAACTTTATAATATNNTGCATTTGGTGCAGACTAATCAACTTTTATAAGGACTATAGTAAAGGTACTTTCTATATTTGTATATTACGCTACTATAAGATTCAATTTAACCCATTAATATAAGGATTAATGATCTAAATATCGAATTAGTAAGTTTCCATAGGGAAGTACAATCTATCTTAAAATTAAGACTTTAATTATCAATTCAAATAGTCTTAAAATCCTGGATGAGTAATATTTATTTTATAACATACTTTCAACATAAACCTTAATATTTGACTTTTAACAAAAGATAATATTCAAGGAGGGATGTTATGATTTCTTTGGGAAGGAAATTTTTAGCAGAATTAATTGGAACATTTCTTTTAGTCTTTTTTGGTGCTGGAGCTGTAGTAATAACATTAATGATCGTACACGGTTCTATAACCCCGAATCCATTTGCTATTGGTATTAGCATGGGAGATTGGTTGGGTATTAACGTAGTATTTGGTTTAGCTATCGCAATAGGTATTTATGCATTTGGAAAGGTATCAGGAGGACACTTTAACCCTGCAATAACTATCGCTTTGTGGGCTGTACGTAAATTCTCTGGTAGAGATGTGGTACCGTATATAGTAGCTCAATTAGTAGGTGCAACAATTGCAAGTTTGTTATTTGCTCTTTGTATAGGTCAAATGGCATTAACGCTTAAATTGGGTGCAACTGTACCATTTTATAATGTAGGATATGTCAATGCTATACTTGTAGAAGCAGTTGGTACATTTTTACTAATGATAGCAGTAATGGCAGTATTAGACAATAAGGCAAAACCTGCAGTTGGAGCATTAATGATAGGATTATCAGTAACAGCATCCTTAACATTAATCTCGAATATCACCGGTGGATCTATAAATCCTGCCAGGACATTCGGACCATATTTAGCAGATACCCTCTTAGGAGGAGCAAATCTTTGGTATTACTTCCCGATTTACATAATTGGGCCAATTGCAGGTGCTGTAATAGCAGCATTTGTTTATAATTATATTTCCGGTGGATCGAACCAAATAGAAGAATCTTCTTAAATATATTAATGTTGGATAAATTTCAGATACTTTATTCTATTTTTTTATTGGATTTTGATAATAAATAGGATTATTTCTAGTAATGATTCCACATTTATTTGTAATTATCCCAACATTTATAATTAAAATAAAACACTATAGCCCCTTAGATTTTTTTATT
>PMGM01000038.1 GCA_003158115.1 Methanobacterium sp. | reverse complement strand
GAAGTTAAAGAAGTTTATGAAGATCTTATGAAAGTTGACTGCACTGGATGTGGCTATTGCTTGCCATGTCCTAGTGGAGTTGATATTCCAAGATGTTTTGAATTTTATAATCATAAGTATATGTTTAAAGAAGGATTTCAAAGTTCTATGCTTTATTTATTTCAATTAGGGGGCATTATGAGTGGTGGTGATGAACATCATGCAGGGCTTTGTACAAATTGTGGAAAATGTATAGAACCATGTCCACAAAAACTGAATATTCCTGTACTTTTAAATGATGTTTCAAAAGAATTAGGTGGAAAATATAGAATGAAAATTGCGAAAACATTCCTTCCTGTGCTCATGAAGCTAATGCCTTAAATGGATAGATAATAGAGAAAATCTAAAAGATCATAATCCTAACATTTATCCAAAACATTATAAATACACATAATATGGAATTGATAAAATAACTGTAATTATAGAATCCTAAAAGCTATGGAATAACATGGAAAATGATTTGTAATTATATGATAATAAATTAAATTGGAATAAAAAAAATTTGTGGTCAAAATGGTTGAAGAAGATAAGAAAAAGAGAATTCTTGAAGCGGCATTGAAGCTATTTACTGAAAAGGGTATAGATAATACATCAACAGCTCTAATTTCTAAAGAAGCAGATGTTGCAGCAGGAACTATTTATTTATATTTTGAAAATAAGGTTGATCTAATTAATAAATTATATTTATCTATAAAAGAGGAAAGCATGGTCGCAAGCTTTCTTTATCTTTTGGAACATTCAGTGGGTTATGAATCTTTAGAAAAGGTCTGGTTGGAAAATGTCGAATGGGGAGTAAATAATCCCAATAAATTTAGATTTATTATGCAATTTGATTTATCACCATATCATACTAAAGATACCAAAGCTAAAACCCCTGATTTTGGAAAAAAATGGATAAAATTAATAGAAGATGGTATTAAAAATAAAATATTGAAAGACTTACCTCCCCGATACATTTCTGAGTTTTTTTCAGCTCATTTTATATTTACTGTTGAATACATTATCGAGACAAAAACCAATGAAAGAAAAATATTTTTTGATACATTTTTTAATGGAATAAAATATACAGATTGAAAGAAATAAAGAACATAGATAATTGCTTGGTTGTATACACTAATGATAAGGAGGAAGTGTAATGAGTAAAAAAGTATTAGTGCTGTCCGGTAGCCCGAGAAAAGGTGGAAACTCTGATTTATTGTGTGACCAGTTTATATTAGGCGCAAAAGAAACAGGCAATCAAACAGAAAAAATTTTCTTAAGAAATAAAGAAATAAATTATTGTCTGGCCTGTGATATATGTAAAAATAATGGTGATATTTGTGATCAAGACGATGATATGACTGAAGTCTTGGATAAGATGATTGAAGCTGATGTAATTGTAATGGCAACACCAGTTTATTTTTACACCATGAATGCACAAATGAAAACACTTATCGACAGAACCTATTCCCGGTATACTGAAATCAATAATAAAGACATATATTTTATTTTAACAGCTGCAGTTTCTAGGAAAGATGCATTGGAAAGGACTGTAGAAGGATTTAGAGGATTTACTTCGGTGCTTGATGATATGAATGAAATGGGCATAATTTATGGTACAGGTGCTTGGAATATAGGTGATATTAAAGGTACCAAAGCAATGACAGAAGCCTATGAAATGGGTAAATTAATATGATATATATTGATATATTTTTTTTTAAATATCATGTAATATTAAATTTAAATATCATATAGTTACATTTAAATATGAAGTTCATTAAGGTAGGAATTACAATAAAATAGTAATTTCATTAAAATATGAAATAATTTAAAATACAAATTGTTGAATGAAACTAAAAGAGGGTATGTGGATGACTGAAATAAAAAAGGGTAAATATTTTTTTGGGACTGTTAAAATAGGTGAACGGGGGCAGATTGTTATTCCAAAAGAAGCTAGAGAGGTTTTTGAAATAAAACCTGGAGACAATTTATTGCTAGTTGGAGATGTAGAAAAAGGAATCGCGATTGTAAAAGCGGATTTAATGAAAGATCTTGCCATTAAAATCTTAGATAACATGAACAACGTCCAAGATATCATTGAATCAGAAAAATGAAGAGGATCTGCTTTAGAATTTAATAAATAATTTTAGTTATAGGACGTTGGTCCTTTTGTAAATCTGTTATGATATATAAAAATTAGAATTTGCTTTTTATTTAAATTGAATTGTTATTGTGAAAAATTTTTTAACCTTTTTTTTATCATTTTAAATTTATTTTTTCTATTTTTCATAATATTTTACTTTCCATAAAATAGTATGATTTATTTTATAATCCTCCTTGTTTTAGTTGAAGCTTAATAATTTTAAGTATCTAAAAATTGCCTTTTGCTCTGATAATTTATAATTTAAATTTTAAGGAAATTCTACTCATTTTTTTAAAAGTTTTTATTTTATAACGGTTGATGGAAACACTTAAATAAGATTTTCATTAAAGTAGGAATTACAATAAAATAGGAATTTCATTAAAATAGGAATATTTTCAAAAATTTATGGAGAAGGTATAGATGACCGAAATACAAAAGGGCAAATATCTTTTTGGTACTGTTAAAATAGGTGAACGAGGGCAGATTGTTATTCCAAAAGAAGCTAGAGATGTGTTTAATATAAAACCAGCAGACAACTTGTTATTAGTTGGAGATGAAGAAAAAGGTATCGCGATTGTAAAAGCGGATCTAATGAAAGATCTTGCATTGAAACTCTTGAAAAACATGAAAAACGGCACAGATATTGTTAATTCAAATAAAACTTTGAAAGATCAAAATTAGGTGATAATAATGACAGAATACGCGTTAGAGTTAAATAACATTACAAAGAAGTTTGGTGATTTTACTGCGGTCAATGATTTATCACTACGGGTAGAAAGGGGTGAGATATTTGGTTTTCTTGGTCCAAATGGAGCAGGTAAAAGTACAACTATAAGGATGCTCTGTACCCTTGCAAAACCAACTTCAGGTTCTGCTTTGATTGCAGGTTATGATCTTATAAAAGATCCATCAAAAGTTCGAGAAAAGATTGGGCTAGTTGCAGAAAAAATGATAATGTATGATGATTTAACTGCAGCTGAAAACTTGAGATTCTTTGGTAAACTTTATAAAATGCCAAAGCAAAAACGAGAGGAACGAATTGATCTATTGTTTAATCTAGTAGATATGCAGAAATGGAAAGATACACAAATATCTAAGTTTTCAACAGGTATGAAACAACGTATTAATGTCATTAGAGCACTTTTACCCGAACCGGAAATACTTTTCATGGATGAACCAACATTGGGCTTAGATCCTCAAACTACATTTGCTATCAGAGAGATTATCCGGGATATTAACAATAACGGAGTTACAGTCATATTAACAACACATGCAATGACAGAAGCAGAAGCATTGAGTCATCGTATCGCGATTATTGACCATGGTAAGATTGCAGCTTTAGATACACCTCAAAATCTGAAAAACATAATATCTAAGAGTGACACTTCCATTTTCAAAACTAAGATTACGAATCTAACATCTAAAATGGTAGAAAAAATTAGATCACTTAAAGTTGTAACAGCATTGGCACAACAAGATGATAATAATCTTAAAATTAGTGCAAACGGTATGGGTGCACTCAACCAAATCATTGACACCATTAGAATCGAAGGGGGAGACATATCCTCAATTACCAATAGTAACGAACCAACACTAGAAGATGTTTTCCTGACAGTAACAGGTAAAGAAATTCGTGACCATGTAAATGAAAAATCAAACATATTAGAACATAACAGTAATCCACAGACTAGGGTAAGGTAATTCTATGAACATAACATACATACTAAAAGACAGTTATCACATAATGCAAAAGGACTTGCTCGCACTTAGACGTAACCGTGAGTCAGTGGCTGCATTAATAATTCTGCCAATTGCATTTCTACTCTTGTTTGGCTATATTTTTCCAAGTGCTACCACAGAACAACACATGCCAATGGGAATAGTAAACCTTGACAATGGTCAAGCCAGTAGTGCATTAGTAACACAAATAGAAAATATGAATAAAAATTCGGGTGCTATGAACATAGTAAATTATTCAAGCGTTGAAGAGGCCAAGACTCAAATCGATAGAGGCAACGTGTATGGGACGTTTATTATACCTCCTGGTTTTTCGAATAATTTGACAAATGGCAAATCTGGGAATTTAATTGTATATGTAGATAACAGTAATCCACAACTTTCATCTTCAGTTGAGAGTGCTGCATCAAATACTATCACAGCTTTAAATGGTATGCAAGCAGAGATCAATGTTGTAAAAATGGGTTCAACTACAGTAAATGCACAGTCAATAGTTTTTCCATTTACCCAAAATATTGAAACAACAATACCCGGTAAATCAAATTATTTCAATTTCTTGGCACCGGGACTAATGATCATGATTGTTATGATAACGGTTATGACCGGAATTCCAGAGGCAATTTCAAAGGAAAGGGAAATGGGAACATTTGATGGTATGCTATCTGCACCAATCAACCAAATCTCTATCATACTAGGATACACTGCATCACTATGCGTTAAAGGATTTGCACAAGTTATTTTAGTCCTAGCAATAGCCATCATATTTTTTGGCGTTACAATTCAAGGAAGCATTCTACTAGCATTCTTCCTATTACTATTAGGTATTTTCAGCTTCGTAGGGATTGGAATATTAGCTGTTTCATCATCAAAGAATCAAGCCACGGGTACTACAATCGTAAATTTGATAATGTTCCCTATGATGTTTCTTGCAGGTATATTCTTTCCCATACAACAGATGCCATGGTTTATGCAAGACATTTCTAAGATAATACCATTAACCTATGCAGCAGATGCAATGCGAAAAGTGATGTTGTTAAACGCGAATATAAGCGATGTAATAATTCAAATCCTCATACTTGTAGCCTTTGGAATAGTTACGATGAGTCTTGCCGTAATACTATTTAGAAGATCAATGACTACATAAAATGTGAACTATCAAAAACTAACATTTTCAATTTTTTACTTTTTCAATAATTATGATAAAGTTAGAAATGGATATCCATTCGAATAGTCTAACTGAAACACGCAGAAAAATTTAAAGGCAATATTTATTGTTAAATCAAATAATAGCGCATGAAATAAGATATATAAGGATGATAATTGCTAAAAATTGTAAGTTTTCGTAATTAACATCACAAAATTTTTTTTTATCTATCTATATTTATGGTAAAATAGAATGTTTGTTCCTTCTCTTAGTACATTGTAAGTTTTCTGTTGTAGCTTTTTATGATTGCTGAACTTAAATTGCGGTAGTTTATGTATTCTATGTACAGTGGATCTGATGTAATATCTGTGTGTATAGGCTTATTTATAGATTTAATCATCTATATACCCTCCAATCCTTAAAAAAAGCAGAGCCTCGGGAGGGAATTGAACCCTCGACCACGAGATTACGAGTCACGCGCTCTACCAAACTGAGCCACCGAGGCATTTATTATTATATCGACTGCAATGAATTTAAATTTAACCTAAAATTTCATTAAAAAAATATTTTATGAAAATTAAAATTGGTCCAATGTTGGTTGTTTTGTATTAAAATCTTCAAGATCAATTCGCATACCATCACGAGCAGCTATTGTTTTAATTCCAGTACTTTCTGTTATCCTCTGTGCTTCTCTTTCAGGAGATTCCATTATGAATTTCATTCCTAAATGGGTCATGATAGCCATTTTAGGCGAAACTTCTTTAACTAATGCTTCAAAGTCATCTCCGGACATATGGCCCCTAACTCTCTCACTTCCAGACCTTATAACACTTGCTATCAAAACATCTGCACCCTCATGATATTTATGCAGTTCTTTGAAGTATTCGGTGTCTGAAGTGTATGATAATATAAAATTATCGTATTTAATTTTAAAACCTACTGCTTTAGGATCACCATGCAATGTCTTGGTAGCAGTTAAATCTAAATTATCAAATTTTTGATGATCTTCTGCTTCCATCACAATAACTTTAGGTTTACTCAGATGGTATTTTGATATGCATGGACCCCATCTTTCATAACCATCAATAACACTCCTACTACCAACAACAACACCTCTTTTACGGGTCATTCCATTGGTCATTGCTTCGATAATTATTTCTGAATCAGTATAATGATCTGTGTGTGAATGGGATACCATTAAAATATTCACTTTCATTGGTTTTAAACCAAACTGATAAGTTCTTACAAGTGCACCGGGTCCTGGATCAACATGGATATTTTTACCATCAATATCTTCTATCCTAAATCCGCCTGTCATCCTCTTCTGGGTTATGGTCGCGAAACCGTCCACCACCACTTCCTAAAAATATTAGTTTCATATTTTGACCTCGCTTAAAACTGATAATATCCATTATTTATTATTAATAATATTAATGTTAACAATTTTGGTAATAGTACAGATTAAACAATATTTACTCAGATTTACAGAGTATAAACTCGCAGTTCAATGATTCTTTAGTTCTCTTAATGCAAAGATTTTCATTTTCAATAACAGCTAAATCTCCTTTAGATACATTTGATATATCTTCAACTGTCATCTTAATTGTTTCAGATGGTTTAGCAAGTACTTTCCAATCCTTGTTAAGAGCTTCTATCCCTTTATTAAGAATTATACCAATTTCATTATCTTTAACATAACTAACAGTACCAATATCTCCAGTAATGATAATTTTAGTAGCCATCTGGATGTTTTTTGATGTTTTAACCATATTTTCTCTGAGCTTATCACGCCACATCGAAAGTTCCTTAACATCTTGGATTATAGTCTTTCGTACGAGTTCCTTTGCATCCTTTAATCCGATTTTAGGATATTTGATTATCATATCATGTTCAGGACTAACCGATGGTGTTTCCAATGCTACTTGTTCCATTACAGTTTCAAAGATCTTTCCTACTTCAAGTAGGTTTATTTTAGATTTCCAGAATTTGTTAACAGATTTTTCAGCTAATTTTTGGGTATATTTATTTCCAAAAACTATAATAGCACTTTCACCACTTTTCATTGTCTGCACATCTGATCCAAGCAGTTCAATCATGCTGTAAGTACCGGTTGTTGCATAAATCCTTTTTCTTTTAGTTTCTAATGTGGTTTTTGACCTTACCTCTCCAATAACCACATCATCTCTTTCCCGGATTTTTTCGGCATCATCAGAAATTTTAATGGTAATACCATGCTCATCTGCCTTTTTTAAAAGTTTTTCCCGAGTATTTATCTTTCCAAAATAAAGTTCTTCTTCAAGCCTTTCTCTTGCTTGTTCAGGCCCATAGAATCCTATCCTTCTTTTATCTCCAACTATTACGCATCCTTTGCTTCCAATATAAGTTATTATAAGGCTCATTTATCTACATCACCAGTCTGTATGTTCGTTAAATTACTTTTAATTCTACTGCTTATTAAATCACTACATTCATAATGAAACCCTACCCTATTACACGTGGATAGATATAATATCCCAATTGTATGTATTGGTGATTTAATGCTGTTATAAATCTTTAAGGTGTATGAAGGTAATAATATTTCTGATCNNAAAAAGGTTAAAAATACTGCACTATTGGTTGTTGCACTCGGTTCATTTTTAATACCATTTATGGGATCATCCCTTAATATTGCACTTCCAATTATCCAAAAAGATCTGGCAGTGAATATAATTCTGCTCAGTTGGATACCAACAGTATTTGTTTTAGCTAATGCCGCATTCATACTACCATTTGGTCGTTTAGGTGATATATTTGGTCGTAAAAAGATTTTTACCTATGGTATTATTGTATATACAATTTCATCATTTTTAGCTGGTATTTCTAATTCAGGAAGTTCTTTAATTATTTTCAGTTTCATGCAGGGATTTGGCTGTTCAATGATATTTGCAACTGGAGTTGCACTTCTAAGCAGTGTTTATCCATCTCATCAGAGGGGTGAAGCACTTGGAATATATGTTACTGCTGTATATATAGGACTCTTTTTAGGTCCAATTTTAGGAGGATTTCTTGCTCAAAACTTTGGTTGGAGAAGTATTTTCCTTTTCAACATACCATTTGGACTATTATTAATTTTTCTCATAAAACTAAAACTACCTGGGGAATGGAAAGGTTCTGAAGGGGAAAAATTTGAATTAAAAGGTTCATTAATATATGCCTTATCAATAGTTGCGGTTCTATACGGATTTTCAACTTTCCAAAATAATATTGGAAGAATAATATTACTCGCAGGAGTATTAGGGTTTGCATTGTTCATAATAAACGAAAAAAAATCTGTTACTCCTATTTTACGTTTGAGCATTTTTAAAAGCAGAATATCCTCATTATCTGCTTTGTCATTACTTTTAATGAACATTGCAACCACAGCTATGTGGGCACTTCTAAGTCTGTACTTCCAAGATATACTTCATTTAGATCCTCAAATTACTGCACTGATAATATCAGTACAACCTTTAATGGTGGCTTTATTATCCACACCTGTGGGCAGACTATCGGACAGAATTGATAAAAGAATATTTGCAGTGGCGGGGATGGTTATTACAACCATTGGATTGCTAATATTATCCCAATTAAACTATTATACAAGTCTTCTAATTCCTGTTACTGGTTTGATATTGGTTGGTATTGGGTTAGGATTATTTGCATCACCAACAACGAACAGATTTATTGAAAGTATTGAGGGAAGGGATTATGGAATGGGATCTGCTACACTTTCAACCATGATATACACAGGCCAAACAATGAGTCTTGGAATAATGTTATTTATATTCTCAATATTTCTTGGAAACGTACAAATTATCACATCAAACTTCCAAACATTTCTAATCAGTTTAAAAATAGCATTCATAGTTTTTGCATCAGTTAGTGGTGTGGGGTTGATTGTTTCAATATTAAATTGGAAAAAATAGAATAAAAGAAGTCTAATTGTCTGAACAATCTAAAGAATATTCCTTCACTATTCATCGGCATGTAATATTTGATCCAACTCACCAGCCACTGCTTCGCTCTCAGCGTTCAATCCAACAATATTTATTTTATCTGAACTCGTAACACCCACACCTAGATCAGATGCCCTTTTAATCTGGTCAAGATCGAATATTTTACCCTTAGAAATATCCCGTGTTGTACCATAATGTCTTAGAATAGAAACACCCACAGCATCTATTGCAATTCGATCCTTGGACATTAATAGCAAATTAGGTTCTACAAGATGTCCCTGATCAGGTCCTTTGTCAACAAAAGCTTTCATACCATCCATTAATATCAAATCAACATCGTAATTACTGTTTATTTCAGCAATCATACTTCTCTGGTATGGTGATATATGAAGTTCAGCCATGTAGTTATAGGCCCCACCTGGAACTGTCTTAGCAACTAAACCAACAGAATTTTTGAGTGATAATGTGAAATGACCACCAAATCTATGAGATTTAAGACAACATGTTTGAACTACCTTATCAGCATCTGTAAATATCTTTGAAATATAAAAACCTTTAACCCAATGTGTACCTTTCCTGTCAACCTTAAGCCAGCCATCAATATCCTCTTCATCCAGAACCCTTACTTCAAATCCTTCCTTTTCACCTAAATATATTATACCCATGGTTTCTAGAACATCTCGTGTGATTCCCATCCCACTTCTTTCTGCAAGAATGATATTAGATGGGTCATGTTCTTTTATAGATCTTACCAGTGTCTGAACTGTTTTAGGATGTGATGATGCAGGAAATGGATCTGCACTGTTGTAGTTGGCCTTTAAAGCAACATTTTTGGCATTAAAATCAGACATATCATAATTTTTTAAGAGATCTGCTATACCTTCTTCCCTATTATCAGTTTTAATCAAATAAACTGTTCCACTATCATTTGCCATCATGAATCACCTGTATATAATATATGTTTTATTGGCAAATTTACTTTTTGTATTATTAATAAATAGATAATGGAATATTATTTTTATAGAATATCCCAGTATTTCGGGTTCAAGATCTTTTAAAGTAAAATTTACATGAGGGTTGTCCTTCGGTAATGCTTGATTTCTTTTCCATACCACCTGAAAGACCTGTCCAGTTGTAGCTATGATTCATCATGGCTTGACAGTTAAGGCAAAAGATAGGTTTATTTTTGGCATCATCTAACCATGGGCAGTTTAAAAATTCTAGACAAATTTTATCCTCTTCAGGTTTTAAGATGGTTTTAATTCCAAAATCTTTGAATATATCTGTTATCCAATTTAAATATTCAATGAATAAGGTTTCATTATCTTCTATTTCTTCTGGACGTAGTTCTTCAACAAATTTGGGATACATATCTTCGTTTAAACGTTCAGAAAAAATCTTTAATAACAATTGTTTCATTTCAATATTTGTTCCGGTGCTGCTTGTTGGCATTGCTGTTAATATAAAATCATAAAAGTCTGCTAAAATTCTTTTCTTGATAATTTCACTTTGCTTCTTGTCACAGGCATGTTTATATATCGCCATTTGGATATTGGCATTAACTTCACTCTTTTTAAATGGTTTTAATATATATCCATACGGTTCGGTTATTCTGGCACGTCTCAATACTTCCTCATCAGAATATGCTGTGATATATATGATTGGTGTGTCAAGATGGACATGTATCATCTGCGCAGCTTCAATACCGTCCATATCTCCTTTAAGTACAATGTCCATTAGGATTAGATCGGGTTCAGCTTTTAAAGCTGTGTCAACAGCACCTTCACCAGTTGCTTCTATGCCAACGATCTTGTATCCTAAATCTTCGAGTTTATGTTTTATTCCCATGGCAACTATGCTTTCATCTTCCACAATCATTATACGTTCATTAGCCATTTAAATTCTCTCCTTATATTCCAATTCCTTAAAAATTATTATAAACTCTTTAATATCTTTTTTAAAAGATAAATTAGCATCTAGTTGTTCCACAAGATTTCTTATAAGCTCTAATCCGAGTGAATCATTGGAAAATACATTTGTATCGTCTGGAAATGGGGAGCCAGTATCAATAACCTTTAACTTGAATTCAGTTTTACTAATTTTTTTAATATCTACACTCACCATTCCTGTTTCCATATAGCGGAATCCATGTTTCAAAGAGTTTGAAACCAGTTCATTTATTATCAAACCACATGGAATAGCAGTTTCAATACCCAGAGTAATATCTTCAATATTTAGATTCATCCTTATTTTCTTTGGATTCACACCGTATGAATCGAAAAGATCGGTTATAAGACCCTTTACATAGGCTTTAAAATTAATATGGGCCAGATCATCTGAATGATATAAATTTTCATGTATCAATGCAATGGATTGTATACGATTCTGGCTTTCCCGGTACAGATCATTGATATTATTTTTCTTAGATTGTGATGATTGAAGTGTTAAGAGTGTTGAGATAATCTGTAAATTATTCTTCACCCTATGATGAATTTCCCTTAATAAAAGCTCTTTTTCTTTTAATGAGCGTAAAATTCCTTCTTCAGCCTTTTTACGTTCAGTTATATCATTACCCACACCGAATATAATGTTTTTATGATCTAATTTAATTGGTGTGATCGTAAGTTCTAAAATCTTACATTTTCCATTGATATTAAATTTAACCTCTAAAATGTTACCCTTAAACCAGAATTCTTCGTCTTCAATGGTTTTAACATCTTTATGGTTGAAAATAAAGTCAGATAAATTTTTTGTTAATAATTCAGTCTTTTTAATTTCCATGAATTCGAGTGTTGCGTCATTTGAATCCTTAAAATTTCCATTTTCATCAAAAACTATGATAGGATTTTTATTTTTTTCAAAAAGAGTTCTATATTTATTTTCACTTTCCATAAGAGCATTTTGGGCTTTTTTAAGTTCTAATTGTTCATTGTATTCTTTTAATGCTCTTTTAACAGCATGACCTAATTTTGGAAGATTACTTTTCAGCACATAATCTGTTGCTCCCTTTTTGAGCATTTCAACTGCAAAGTCTTCCCCTATTTTACCGCTTACAAATATGAAAGGTATATCTGGAGCCATAATCCTACATATTTCAAGGGCAGAAACACCATCAAAATGTGGGAGTGAATGATCTGCAAGTATCAGGTCTGGTTTAAATTCTTTAAGTTCCCTCTTAAAATCCTGTTTTTCTTCGACCCTTTTTGAGACATAACCTATATTAGCACGTTTTAATTCGTATTCTGTAAGTTCTGCATCAAGTTCCACATCTTCCACAATTAATATCTTAATCTGTTCCATGCGGTACCTCAGATGGTGGTTTGTTTATTAATATCCAGTAAAAACCCATGGTTGAAATAGCATCAATAAACTCATCAAATTCAACTGGTTTGCTCACATAACTGTTTACACCCAACTTATAACTTTCTACTATATCCCTGTCCTCCTTTGATGAGGTTAATATAACAACAGGGATTCGTTTAGTCTTCTCGTTAGCCTTTATTTCATGCAGCACTTCGAGACCATCAACCTTTGGCATTCTAAGATCAAGCAGTATTAACTTTGGAAGGTCATCTACATTTCTTTTTGAATAAATACCCTTTGCAAAAATAAAATCAAGAGCTTCTGCTCCATCTTTTACCCATACCAATTTATTTATTAGATTTTTTCTTTTTAGGGCCCTAATTGTGAGTTCTGCATCTGTTGGATTGTCTTCCACCAATAGAATTTCAACTTCGTCTAAGCTCATTAAACTCCTCCAAAAAATTTATATAAATCATGAATTCATTAATCTAAGTTTTTAGGAAGTGAAAAATATATAGTTGCACCCTTATCCAATTCTCCTTCACCCCAAACACGCCCGCCATGCCTGCTTACTATACGTTGAACAATTGATAATCCCACACCAGTACCTTGAAACTCCTCCTGAGTATGTAATCGTTGGAAAAGTCCAAAAAGTTTATCATAATATTTCATATCAAAACCAGCACCATTATCCTTCACATAATATATGTTATCATCTTTAGCATCTTTAAAACCAACTTCAATCTTCGATATATCTTTATCTCCAGTAAATTTAATAGCATTACCTATAAGATTAGTAAAAACTTGTGTTAAAAGTGCCCGGTCCCCCATTGCCCTCGGAATATCATCTACACTGAAAATTACAGTTCGACCCTTTGTATCCTGATCGAAGTCAGCATATATATTCTTTGCAAGTGAACTCATATCCAGCTCGGAAATTTTCATTTCCTGTCTACCAGCCCTGGACAGTAATAATATATCGTCGATCAACTGTCCCATTTTTTTTGTATTATCCCTAACAACATTAAGGAGTCGAACTCCCTCTTCATCTAAATCTTTCTCATAATCTTCAATAACAATACGTGAAAATCCATCAATAGCCCTTAAAGGCACCCTAAGATCGTGAGATACAGAGTATGCAAATGCTTCTAATTCATTATTTGCATCTTCAAGCTTAACAGTTTCCCTAGTAAGTTCACTATTTAAAGTTCTTAACCTTCTAACCTTCTCAATTCTCTCAGTTAACAGTGCAACCATTAAAACTATCAGTAAAAATAATAACAAACCAAAGAAATACTCTGCATTCATGAAAATAGTGTAAAGCGGAGCTAATGGATTTACTGCTATAAGAGTATAATTTATTAACATATAAATCCCACCTTAATTTTTATATTTACTCCCAAAGAAATTACTTTATAATATAAAATGAGCATATCGATATAATAGAAAAGACCCCAGACTAAATAGGTGAATATTGATAATATATATTCAATACAACTATCTAAATTAATACTAATATTCATAATAATTCTACATTATTTTTCAAATATATAATGCTACTGTTTTATGATGATAATTAAAGAAAGGAACTACACATGGAAACATAATAAAATTAAAATATTATATTACTAACACTAAAAAATTAAAAAAAATAATTTATGTTTGGAAGAATTATGCTTCTAAAAAATTATTTATATTTAGTGGATGATTTTACAAGTTCTCCCTCTTGTATCATCTCTATGAACTGTGGTTTCACACCTTCTAAAACATCTTTTAAATATTTTCCAGTATAACTGTTACCCATTGCTATATCTTCGGGAGTTCCCTCAGCAACCACATATCCACCTTCATCCCCACCTTCAGGACCCAGATCTATGATGTAATCAGCAGTTTTAATAACATCAAGATTATGTTCTATAACAAGAACAGTGTTTCCAGAATCTCTGAGCCTTCCAAGTACATCTAAAAGCTTTTTAATATCTGCAAAATGAAGACCTGTTGTTGGTTCATCTAGAATGTAGATAGTTTTACCGGTATTCTGTCTACTTAACTCCTTAGCAAGTTTTACACGTTGAGCTTCTCCACCTGAAAGTGTTGTTGCTGGTTGTCCGAGTTTAATATAACCTAAACCCACATCATCAAGTGTTTTAAGTTTTTTATGAATCTTAGGAATGTTCTTAAAGAACTCAAGAGATTCCTCAACTGTCATGTCAAGAACTTCTGCTATATTTTTACCCTTGTAACGAACATCAAGGGTTTCCCTGTTGTAGCGTTTACCCGAACAAACTTCACAGGGCACATAAACATCGGCTAGAAAATGCATTTCTATTTTAATAATCCCATCACCGCTACATGCTTCGCAACGTCCACCCTTAACATTGAAACTGAACCTTCCAGGTTTATAACCCCTGTTTTTAGCAGCTAATGTCTGGGCAAATATTTCCCGGATATATGTAAATACCCCAGTATAAGTTGCTGAATTTGAACGTGGAGTACGTCCAATTGCAGATTGATCGATGATTATTGCTTTATCTAAATTTTCAATACCGGTGATATCATCATGCTTACCCGCAAGCATATTTTTACGACTTAACTTTCCATTCACACCCTTATAAAGAACATCATTTATAAGTGTGCTTTTACCAGACCCTGAAACTCCAGTTATACATGTAAAGACTCCTAGGGGAAATTTAACATCTATATCTTTAAGATTGTTTTGTTTTGCACCCTTAACAGTTAAATAGTTTCCATTGGATTCGTGTCTACGTTCAGGTACGTGTATGGTCTCTACACGTGAGAGATATCTTCCTGTTATGGATTCTGGATTTTCCATTATCTCCAAAGGTGTTCCTTCTGCAATTACCCTTCCACCGTGCTCACCAGCACCAGGTCCTATATCAACAACATGATCTGCAGACATTATGGTTTCTTCATCGTGTTCAACAACAATGAGTGTATTTCCAATGTCTCTGAGTCTTTTAAGTGTTTCTATAAGTCTTGCATTATCCCTTTGATGCAATCCTATACTGGGTTCGTCTAATATGTAAAGAACTCCAACCAGTCCAGAACCTATTTGGGTTGCAAGACGTATACGTTGAGCTTCACCACCAGATAATGTTCCAGAAGACCTGTCGAGTGTGATATAATCAAGACCCACATCTGCTAGAAACTTCAATCTTTCTTTAATTTCCTTTAAAATTTCCTTTGCAATGTAGAGTTCCATCTCATTCAACTCAACTTCGTCAAAGAATTTCTTAGAATTCTTAATGGGCATTTCAACAACTTCTGAGATGGATTTACCACTCACAGTGACCGATCTGCTTTCGGGTCTGAGCCGTGTGCCCTTACAAATAGGACATTTACGATCACTCATAAACTTACCAACATAACTTCTCATGTAATTTGATTGTGTTTCCATAAAAAGACGTTCCATCCTTTTTACAACACCTTCAAAACGTCGGTTAACCTTGTACTGTCTATTTTTTCTCCGGAAATTGAATTGAATTTTATCAGGTGTGCCGTAGAGAATATATTTTTGATATTTATCTGGAAGTTCTTCAAAGGGTGTATCCATGCTGAAGCCATAATGATCTGCAACAGCCAGTAACATTTGATTGTAATAGTTGTCCTTATTTCCAGATTTGCTCCATGGTAAAATAGCCCCTTCATTAAGTGAAAGGAACTTGTCTGGTACAACAAAATCTGTATCTATTTCAAGCTTACTTCCTAATCCATTACACTCTGGACAAGCTCCATGTGGACTGTTAAATGAAAACATTCTAGGACTTATCTCTTCGAAGTTTATTCCACAATCGGTACATGCAAAGTGTTCGCTGAAAACCTTATCATATGAGCTTTTATCATCTTCTATAAATGATACTATAACCAATCCTTCTCCCAGTTCAAGGGCAGTTTCAACAGAGTCTGCTAATCTTTTCTTAAAATCCTCGTCTGATCTTATTATTAGCCTGTCCACAACCACTTCAACAGAATGTTTACGGTTTTTATCAAGCTCAAAATCGTTATCAAGGTTTGATATTTCACCATCAACCCTTACTCTTATAAAACCCTTCTTTTTAAGGTCTTCAAAGATCTTATGATGTTCTCCCTTCCTATCCTTAACCATTGGTGCAAGTATCTGTATCTTACTATCTTCTTCTTCGGTTAGGATTGAATCAACAATCTGTCCTGCTGTTTGTTGTGATATTTCCTTTCCACATTTGTAACAGTGTGGAGTTCCCACACGGGCAAAAAGAAGACGGAAATAGTCATATATTTCTGTAACTGTACCCACAGTAGATCGGGGATTCATTCGGGTTGTTTTCTGGTCGATGGATATTGCAGGGGAAAGACCCTCAATATAGTCCACCTCTGGTTTTTTCATCTGACCCAGAAACTGTCTTGCATAAGCAGATAAAGATTCAACATATCTTCGCTGTCCTTCAGCATAGATAGTGTCAAAGGCTAGAGATGATTTACCAGATCCACTTATCCCTGTTATAACAAGGAATTTATCCCTTGGAAGTGTGAGCTCAATATTTTTAAGGTTATGCTCACGTGCTCCCTTAATATTTATACTTCCTTTCTTGGTTGTAGTGGTGTTCATCAGTTTGAAGCTCCTTCTAAGTATTGTATCTGATCCCTGATCTTGGCTGCAGATTCAAAGTCAAGTTTAAGGGATGCCATTTTCATTTCCTCTTCTAAATCCTGTATTATAAGTACTAATTCATCTTTAGAAATATTTTTAGCATTCTTTTTAAGTTTTAAAGCCTTATCAGTCTTTTCTTTTACTGTTCTCTTTACTGATTTAGGTGTTATGCCATGTTCCTTGTTGTATGCCAGTTGGTGTTTTCTTCTGTTAGTGGTAATTTCAACTGCAGATCTTATTGATTCTGTTATTTTATCTGCGTATATCACAACTTGGCCTTCTATATTCCTTGATGCTCTTCCTATTGTTTGTATTAAAGATGTTTGGGATCTTAAGAATCCTTCCTTATCAGCATCTAATATTCCAACCAGAGAAACTTCAGGAAGGTCCAAACCCTCTCTTAACAGGTTTACTCCCACAAGACAATCAAATGATCCCCTTCGAAGTTCATCTATAATATCTATCCTTTCAAGAGTTGTTATATCTGAGTGAAGATATCTCACCTTAATACCTACCTTGGCATAATAATCGGTGAGATCTTCTGCCATTTTTTTGGTTAATGTGGTTACAAGAATCCTCTGTTTATCCTTTACCTTTCGTTTAATCTCACCAAGAAGATGGTCAACCTGTCCAACAACTGGTTTAATCATTATCTCTGGATCTACCAGTCCTGTTGGTCTTATAATCTGTTCTACCAGATTTTGTGTTACACCTAGTTCATATTTGGCTGGTGTTGCAGATACATAGAGCACCTGGTTCTGTAACATTTCAAATTCAGGAAAATTTAGTGGTCGATTTTCACGTGCAGATGGTAGTCTAAATCCATAGTCAACCAGATTATCTTTACGTGCCCTATCACCAGCATACATACCACCAATCTGTGGTACTGTAGCATGTGATTCATCTATAATGGTTAAAAAATCATCTGGGAAATATTTAAGCAGTGTGTATGGTGTTTCTCCCCAATTTCTTCCTGAAAGATGCATGGAATAGTTTTCTATACCTGTACAGTATCCCATTTCCTGTAGCATCTCAATATCAAAACGTGTTCTCTGCTCCAATCTTTGGGCTTCAACAAGTTTATTCTGTGAATGCAGGACAACTAACCTCTCTTCAAGTTCCTTTTCAATATCTTTTATAGCTGCTGCAACCTTATTTTTAGATGTTACAAAATGTTTTGCGGGAAACACAACTATTCTATCCATATCCCTCTTAACTTTACCCAGAAGAGGATCTATCATTGTTATTGCATCTACTTCATCACCGAATAGTTCGATACGTATGGCTGTACTTCCATGTGCTGGATATATTTCAATAACATCTCCTCTGACTCTGAACTTTCCCCGGCTAAAGTCAATATCATTTCGTTCATACTGCATCTGGACCAGTGTAGATATTATCTTTTCCCTTCCTTCGTTATCTCCCACTCGTACAGAGAGAACCAGTCCACCATAATCTTCAGGTGAACCAATACCGTATATACATGAAACACTGCTAACAACTATCACATCATCCCTAGATAGTAAAGATTGTGTTGTTGAATGTCTCATCATATCTATCTCATCATTAATAGAAGCTTCTTTATCGATGTAGGTATCTGACTGTGCAATATAAGCTTCTGGTTGATAGTAATCGTAGTAACTTACAAAGTACTCCACAGCATTATCAGGGAAAAATTCCTTGAACTCTTCGTAAAGTTGAGCTGCCAGGGTTTTATTATGTGATATAACAAGGGTTGGCTTTTGAACTTCCTTAATAACATTGGCCATTGTAAATGTTTTACCTGAACCTGTAACACCAAGAAGTGTTTGATGTTTTAGACCATTTTTTATCCCATTTGAAAGGGATTTAATTGCATTGGGCTGGTCTCCCAATGGTTTATAAGCTGATATGAGTTTAAATTCTGACATTTTCTTAATTCCTCTTATAGATAAAAAAAATAAATAATCTAATTGAATAAATCTAATTTAATTAAAAAATAGACATGGATTTAATCATGAGTTGATTTGAATAATATTTTCACTTGTAAATTTTGAGATCGTAATAAAATTTTATGAAATAAGTTTTGAATATATTAATATTAACACATGTTATATAATAACTTTTGGTTACTTTATTATAAATACCAATTTTTATACCTTTAATGTATGGTGAGAAATTTTTTTTATGACTTTTACTATTAATATGTAGTAAATTGGATCATATATCTTTATCTTATACAAATATTTATATCTAAATTATAATATTTTTTCACAATTAAAAGATCTATATTATTCTACACAGTGCACAAATAACATTTGTAATAACTATCATTTTTTTAATCTAAGGTCGATAGGAAGGTTTTGATTTTATTCAAAAAAAACTTTTAATCAAATTTTAACACAACTTATTGTTATGTTTATAAATTCTATACTAATTTTATCTTAAGGTGCAATTAATTTTTAAAAAATTTTAAGATAACTCTAAAATTCTTTGTTTGGAATCTATAAAAATACATAAGTTGTGATTATTATGGACTATGATGATATTCTAATTGAATTAAATTTTTTAATAGAAGATTAGATGATATAATAAATTATTATGATTGAATTTACCAAGGAAGTTATAGATATTGGAAATGTAATTATGAATTGAAAGATGCTATAATAAATTAGATTTTGTTATTGATAGATTAGATTCAAATGATCAAATTATGCTTGAAACTGCCAAAGACCACATGACTTATGCTAGTCTAAATATATATAGTCATTTATTTTATATAAGATAACTTTTATCTAAATAACCATTAAGTTAAAAAAATTTGGTTTAAAATGATAATCTTTTTTTGACAAAAAAAATTGTCATTTTAAATGGGATGTAATAAAACAAGAAATATACATAAAATTTTGTGAGATGAACTATTTTGGCGATTAAAAGTAACGATCCAAATGATCTTCCGTTAAAACCAGGAGTTTATTTGCTTAAAGATTCTGCTGACCGTATACTCTATGTAGGTAAGGCAAAATCCCTTAAAAAAAGGGTTAAATCCTATTTTAGAAGTGATCTAGATCCTAAAACCAATGCTCTAATGAAACAATTCCATCATCTGGAATATATGGTAACAGACACCGAAAAAGAGGCACTTATACTAGAATCCAACCTTATTAAGAAGCATATGCCTCGATATAACATTAGACTAAAGGATGATAAAAGGTATCCCTATATAAAAGTAACCAACGAAACATTTCCCAGGGTAATAATAACCCGCAGGGTACTTGATGATGGATCTTATTATTATGGACCTTTCCCTGAGGCGACTGCACTTAAAAGACTTGTAAAATTCCTTAAAACATTATTTAAAGTTAGAGATTGTAAGAGAATGGATGGACCATGTCTCAATTATCAAATAGATCTGTGTAACGCACCATGTGATAAAAAGATCACAGAGGAAGACTATAAAAAACTGGTTGAAAATGTTTCCTTCTTCTTTGAAGGTAAATACGATGAGATTATGGAAGCACTCAAATCAGAGATGAATGAAGCTGCACAAAAACATGAATATGAAAAGGCTGCAATATTAAGGGATCAACTCAACTCTGTTGAAGATGTACTTGAAAAACAGAAGATGGAATTTACCAGAAGCCTGGATCAGGATGTTGTTGCATCTGCATCTGATAATGAACTGGCATGTGCTGTTGTTTTCTCAGTGCGTGAGGGTAAAATCATTGGTAAGGATGATTTTTTAATGAGCGGAGCAGAAAACACCTCAGAAGAAAAGATTATATCCGCATTTCTCAAA
>PMGM01000071.1 GCA_003158115.1 Methanobacterium sp. | reverse complement strand
AAAATAATTAGAAAATACTGCAAATTAGTAGTATGGTACACTAAAAAATACAACTATAATAAGAATATAGATGTAGATAGACATTATATAATTAGAGTTTATAAACCTTTCGAGAAATCCTAAGAATATATTCTATAATATTCCCAATCGATTTAATTGTTTAATATATAATAAATTTTGGAAATATTTCAAATTAATTTTATTCTTACCATCAATACTCTCTAGCAAATAATTTTTTTGTATCTATTTTTATAAATTAAATTAAAAAAGAATTTATTAAATGATAAATTATTATAAGGACATGAATCCTTTCAAACTTGTTTTTAACATGTTTCAATACTTCCCCAGTGCGCGGAGCTTCATGTGAATTTAATCCCCTATTTAAGTCTTTCGTTTACGATTAAATGGCAAAATATTTTTATACTCCGAATAAATTTAAAACGGTGATAAATCATGAAATTTGGTATTGAATTTGTTCCGAATGAACCAATAAGCAAGATTGTAAAGCTTGTAAAACTAGCAGAAGACGTAGGATTTGAATATGCATGGATTACAGACCACTACAATAACAAAAACGTGTACGAAACACTAGCACTAATTGCAGATGGTACTGAAACCATTAAAATGGGACCTGGTGTAACCAACCCCTATGTAAGAAGCCCAGCAATAACAGCAGCAGCTGTTGCAACTTTAGATGAATTATCCAACGGAAGGGCAACCCTCGGTATTGGCCCTGGTGATAAAGCAACTTTCGATGCATTAGGTATCGAATGGACAAAACCTGTCAGCACAATTAAAGATGCCATCGCAATGATGACAACCCTTATGGCTGGCGAAAAAACAGAAACCGGAGCTCAGCTCGGTGGAGTTAAAGCAGTCCAAGAAAAAATACCTATCTACATGGGTGCTCAAGGACCTATGATGCTCAAAACCGCCGGAGGATTTTCAGACGGTGCATTAATTAACGCATCTAACCCAAAAGACTTTGAAGCAGCTGTACCTATGATTAAAGAAGGTGCAGCAGACGCAGGTAAATCAATTTCTGATGTTGATATCGCAGCATACACATGTTGTTCCATAGATGACGACGCAGGCAAAGCAATGGGCGCAGCCAAAATAGTAGTCGCATTTATCGCAGCAGGATCACCACCACCTGTATTCGCAAGACACGGATTACCAACCGACACCGGTGCTAAATTCGGTGCAATGTTAGCTAAAGGAGACTTTGGTGGAGCAATTGGAGCCGTAAACGACGACTTAATGGAAGCATTCTCAGTATTTGGTACACCTGCAGAGTTCGTTCCTAAGATCGAAGCTCTTGGTGAAATGGGTGTAACTCAGTATGTAGCTGGTTCCCCAATTGGACCAAACAAAGAGAAATCCATAAAATTACTCGGAGAAGTTATAGACAACTTCTAAACTCTCCATTTTTTTTCTTTTTTTAAATTAATTTTCTAAAAATTTATTATACAGATTATAATCCTATCGTATCTAATAATGGAAAAAAGTCTTAGAAAGTTCGAATAAAA
Organism: Methanobacterium sp.; assembly: GCA_003158115.1. Taxonomy (GTDB): domain Archaea; phylum Methanobacteriota; class Methanobacteria; order Methanobacteriales; family Methanobacteriaceae; genus Methanobacterium_B. The sequence goes on along the minus strand of PMGM01000071.1, from coordinate 17,928 downwards.
CATTAGCAGAATCATCAATTATATTTTATTGATATTTTTGGATTTAATTAGATTAAACTATTTTTAATACCATATTTATTAGATATTTCACTAAATCTAATAGACAAATCATTTTGATAACGTTTTGAAAGTGATGTTGATCCTTTAAACAGGTTTTCATATTCATCCATAAGATCAGGATGATTTCCTTTAAAAAATTGAATTAAAGTGTTTTACAATCATCCAAAGCATCTCCATATAATGTTAACCCACCAAACAAAATGTAATCCGCTCCGTACTTCTCTGAAGATTTAACAATTGTTTCAACCTCTTTTTCTGAATCGGATAAGAAAGGAAGTGCAGGCATGTTAATAATGCCACAACAAAAATGTCCATATATTACTTCTCAAAACAAAAATAATTGCAAAAAAAATTATAAGAATCGGTGAACATAATATTAGTTAGCATAAAAAAAAGTTGAAGGTGATATTATGGAGATTAGTGCAAGGAATGTTTTTAAAGGTAAAATTGAAAATGTAGAAGTTGATGCAGTTATGGCCAACATACATATAAAAATTGAATCACCACAACTCGTAACTGCCATAATTACCAAAGAATCAGTTGACAAACTTGATCTTAAAAAAGGAGATTCTGTTTCAGCAATAATAAAATCAACTGAAGTCATGGTAGCCAAATAATATACTTACTATTTTTTATTTTCTAATTTTTTTTTTAAAATCTTTTTATTAATTTTATTCTCATATGCAACTCTATTTCAATGTGGATATTCTGTTATCCATAAATTAATTTCTACATATGAAGTTGATGAGTATATGAGAGTTATTGAGGGAGTACCAAGAAGCGGAATTGTACTAATCCCTTCATTTAACTACCTAATTTTTATGTCGTTATTATTAGGATAGTAATAATTAATAGATTAGATTTGTACAAAAAATGGAGAAGTAAATCTAAAAGTTCAATCCTAATGTAAACCCTAAATATGAATTTCATATGGAAATTAGTAGACAAGGTAATTGAAGGTATTGAAAAATTAGAACAACCAAAAATTTAGAGATATCTTCACCGAGAAAATTCCTCAATCGATTTGGATGTTAATATTTCCACAACAAAAAAAGTTCAGTTTATAAGGAAAATTATTACAATTAAATTACATCAAATATAGATATAATCAAAAGTTTATTAATTGCAATTAAAATTTAATTTATTATATTATTTTTAATTCCATACCTATTAGATACTTCATTAAATCTAAGACCCAAATCTCTTTGATAACTTTTTGGAGATGCAATAGATCCTTTAAATAATTTTTCATAGTCCAACAACAAATCAGGATAATTATCCCTTAAAAAATTAAAATAAAGTGTCTTACAATCATCAGGAGCATTTCCATATAATGTTAAACCCGCATACAGAACATAATGTGCTCCGTACTTCTTTGCAGTTTTAACCATGGATTTAATATCTTCTTCTGAATCAGATAAGAAAGGGAGTATGGGCATATTAATGATCCCGGTTTTGAATCCTGCCTCACTGTACTTTTTCATGGTTTCTAAGCGTGCAATTGGACTGGGAGCTCCAGGTTCAATAATTTTAGATAATTTTTCATCTACGGTTGAAAATGAAAATGACATAATAACCCCATTGTCCAGTTTGTCAGACAGTTCATCTGGTAAAATCGCAACTTCTTTAATTCCATCTAAAATATCCATATCCCTTATTATCAACTTTGATTTTGTTAAAATATGGATTGGAAATTTATATCGTTTAATTATTCCAAGTATCTCCCGAGTTAAATTAAGATCTTTTTCAACAGGAGGATACGGGTCGGCAGCTGATCCTAGTATAATGATGCCCCTTTCATTTCGTCTTATACTATTTTTTAATTGTTTTTTCAGTATGGTGACTGCATTAGATTTAGCCCTTACCACAACTCCATAATTACCACCATATTTACTACCCCGCGTATAACAGTATATGCAAGCCATTGAACATCCGGCATATGGATTAAGAGTATAATTACCCAAAAACAAATCATCACGTGTCTTATTTTTATTAAGAATTGTTTTGATATTGATTTCCTTTACCAACTAGATCCACCCATATTACTATCAAAATTTACTATTTATTATAATAGATACCAAATTCGGAACTATCATATAATATAATCATGTTTGATTTTTGGTATCCCGTTAAGAAATATAAATCTCTAAACAAGTACTAGACATCATACCGAATAATGAATGTTGATTTTATTTGATAATAAATGTCAAAATGAATACTTCAGAATAATTAAAATTTATTATTGTTTTCCTTAATAATTATAATACTATACATTTTAACAAAAGTCTTAGTTATCATGAGATCAATGTTTATATATTGAAATATGGGGAGAACTTAAACTCCCTAAAAAAAAGAATAAAAAATTAATTTGGTATAATTAATATAATTCTGAATATTATTTTGTAATTTATTTTTATATATGGAAAAGTGTTGTAAAATGGAAATTCAAAATTTAATGCAAGAAATCAGAGAAGATGCCGTTAGTAAAATGGAAAGAAGACCCCCTCAAGACCTTGCACCAAGCTGGTCAGGGGAAGATCTGTTATACTCGGGAATAGGAAATGCAATTTTTATTGTGCTGCCAACACCCGGTTGTGCATGGGCAATTTCAGGATCAGGAGGCTGCACAATGTGCAGTTATGTATCAGATTCCCCACTTGAAAAGGTAGAACCCAATTTATTGGTGGATATATTCAGAAAAGCAATTGGGAAACATGAAATAACTGAAAAAACCGTTGTTAAAATATTTGCATCTGGCAGTTTCTTAAATCCCGATGAAATTCCTCGAATTGCAAGAGACGAAATTTTAAACATTCTTAAAGATGAAAAGAATGTTGAAGAGGTTGTTGTAGAATCTAGACCCGAATTTATTACCGAAGAGGTACTTAAAGAGTGTTGTGAAGCTTTAGGTAATAAAATATTCGAGATAGGTATTGGACTCGAAACTTCAAACGATTATACCCGGGAAAATAAGATAAATAAAGGTTTTTCAAGGAAAGATTTCGAAATGGCAGTTAAAACCATTAATAATACAGAATTAAATTGTGATGTTCGTGCCAAGGCTTACATATTTGTAAAACCCATTTTAACTTCTGAAAAGGATGCAATTGAAGAAGCCGTAGAATCAGCAGAATATTCTGAATCTGTAGGTGCTAGTAGAATATCTTTTTGTCCAGCAACAATCCATAAAGATACTCTAATGGAATTACTTTGGAGGGGCGGTTCTTATCAACCACCGTGGATATGGAGTATAATGGAGATTATAAGAAGAGTAAGGGGATCGGTTGATATTCCAATCATAATGGATACAGCAGGTTTTGGAAGTAGAAGAGGGCCCTACAACTGTAAAAAATGCAATTCACAGTTAAAGAGTATGATAATCGAATCAAATCTTGATCAAAGTATTCCTGAAGATTTTGAATGTGAATGTAAGGAAAAATGGAAATCTGAAATTGAATTTTCAAACGTCACAAGATCCACTACTAACCTGTTACGTAAGAAATAGCGTTGGTATAATTTTTTAAATTCCTATTCCAATTTTTTTCTACTATTTTTTTTCTTTAATGAATTTACCCCAAAATGTTTCATGCATTAGGTGACAAATGTTTCCACAATGGAAAACAATGAACTGAGAGAAAATGAAACTTCCACAAATGGTTTGATGGAGTTTTTAACCGAATTAGGAAAAGCTTTAACTGCTTCAGGCATATCTGTAGTGGATATTACATCTATCCTAGGAAAAATTGCACTTGCTTATGAATCAAAGGCTGAAATATTAGTATTTCCTACTATGATTATGATAAAAATTGGGGAAAATGAATCTGCACCTTTAAATGCTGCTAATCAAAAGCCGGGGTTTTTACCCTTAAATCAGGTTTCGGAGATATATCAACTAATATATAAAGCAGAAGCAGGTGAGATTTCTCCTAAAGATGGTAAAAAATGTTTAAGGAAAATACTCTCAGAAAAACATCAATTCGGTGCTGGTGGAATATTCATCGGATATATTCTGTTCTCGGTGGGTATTGGATTGTTACTACAGCCTACACCAGAACAACTTTTAGTATCAGGAGGACTTGGTGCCATTGTAGGATTTTTACTCATATTAAGTAGAGGAAGAACTAGATTTTTACTTATACTCCCAGTAATTGCTGCTTTAATTGTTTCTTCATTATTCCTTTATAGTATTAAAATAGGGTTAATAACAGGATCAATTGCAATGCTTTTGCCTGCTTTGGCCTATTTTCTCCCAGGCGCTACTTTAACCACTGGAATGTTCGAACTTGCTTATGGTGAGATTATATCAGGGGCAAGTAGGGTAATATATGGAACAGCAATATTATTTTTAATATTATTTGGTGTTCTTGTTGGAATTCAGATCACAGGTATTTCACCTGAAAGTTTGTTTGTTGCAAATACAATGAATGGTTTAGGATGGTGGGCGCCATATCTGGGAGTTATAACATTTGCTTTAGGTATGTACCTCTTAATGTCTATAAGAAATAAAGACATGCCATGGGTTATTTTGATACTGTACATAGCATTCTTTGGCCAGCAACTTGGTAATCACTTTGTAGGCGGTTTCTTTGGAGCATTTTCAGGATCATTATTAATGGCAATTAGTGGAACAATTATTGAAAGAAGAGACCATAAAACTCCAAGTTTTGTTTCTATAATGCCTGCATTTTGGATACTTGTGCCAGGTTCTTTAGGTTTCATGAGTTTAGCAACCTTTATAAATCAGCACTATTTTGCAGCCCTATCTGATGCTACAGTTGTAGCAATGACCATAGTAGCTATTTCATTGGGGTTACTGTTAGGGGCCGTTATCACCGAACCATTGAAGGAAAGGGAAATAATATAAAAATTTACCTAAAAATAATTCAATTAATCATAAAATAGTATCAAAAATTGAGTTTAATTGGAGAACAATATTTTAGAGGGACATTTACATGGTTGATACAAATTCAGTATATATTATACACACAGTAACTTCCCATGACGGTACTAAAATTGGATATAGGCAACTGGGTAGTGGTCCGGGTTTAGTGCTGGTGCATGGAAGTATGGCTTCATCCCAGAGTTTCATGACCCTTGCCACCATATTGTCAGACAATTTTACAGTATATGTTCCTGATAGAAGAGGTCGAGGTTTGAGTGGACCATTTGGAAATAATTACTGTATACAAAAAGAAATAGAAGATTTAGATGCAGTTTTTAAGAAAACTGGTGCACATTACATTTTTGGATTAAGTTCAGGTGCACTCATCGCGATTAAAGCATCACTTTATTTACCATCGATTAGTAAGATCGCCCTATATGAACCTCCAATTGCCTTGAAACATTCGATGATTGAAAAACATAATTTGGTTATGCAACGTTTTGAAAAAGAAATTGTTAATGGTGAGATGGGCTCAGCAATTGTAACTGTACTTGAAGGTTTGGAGATAATGCCCTCGCCATTAAAGTATTTTCCACGTTTTTTATTGATACTCCTTTTCAACAGAACCATAAAAGAAGATGCTAAAACTGTCAAAGAAAATGATGTTTCACTCATTGAACTTATTCCTACACACCATTTTGATTATCAGCTAATAATTGAAACAAAAGATTCAATAGTTGATTTTAAAGATGTATCTTCACAAGTACTATTGTTAGGTGGCAGTAATAGTCCTATCTTTTTAAAACATAGTCTTGATAAATTAAATAATGTGTTAGTGTGTGCTAAACGTGTAGAATTTAGGGGTTTAGGTCATACAGCACCTATAGAAAACAACCAACCAGAACAGGTTGCACAGGAATTACGAAAATTTTTAATGAACCATAAATGCAAACAAAAATAATGATCCTTATGCAATGGAACGACATATAATTTAATGGCCAAAAGTATAAACTTGCATTTGATGATAGTTGATGTCTACATCCAGTGCACTACTATAACTAAATTTTAATAATAGTCATGTCATATGCATCTAAATATCTAAAGATAGGTCCTAAATTTTTTTTGGATAATAATTATTGAAAAGTATATTTTAGATTGGCCCATGCACACCCATTTTTCCATGATATGGCAAGGAAATCTTTAACATATTGATCATTTATTATATTATCATTATTAATATAAAAAAAATCTCTAAGTACTAATTAATTATAATATAATTTGTAATCTAATTTAAAAAAAGTAATCATTTGTGATAGCTAATGATAGGAATAAGCGCTGATTTTGACCCGGTACATCTAGGACATGTGAAACTCATTGATAAAGCCCGTGAAATTGCTGATAAAAAGAATGATAAAGTAGTAATCTATCTTAACAAAGGATTCAGTGCCAACCATGCACCTTTCTTTGCAAGCTATGAAGCTAGAAGTAAAATGGCATTGGAAGCTGGTGCAGATATAATTGTCCCTATTGAAGGGCTTCACCACAGATTAACACTTGCCTACACCGTTCCAATAAGAATAGCAATGATGATTGAAGATGGAGTTGTTGATTACGTTGATGCTGCAAATGTTTCAACTGACAGTATCAAGAAGTATGCATCAAGTTTTGCAAAAAAAGGAATATTTAGTGGGATACCACGAAATTTACCTAACAGGAACGTTATCAGATGGTTTGCTGTTAATGAGTTTCTGTATAAGAAATATAAAAGAAATCTTAAATTCCATATAATACCCGAGTACAAGACCATAGGTGAGAAACTATCTGGAAGGGAAATAAGGAGAGAAATACTCGAAAACAATATGGAAATTCCAGAAAATGTTGCCAAGCTCTTACCTGATTCAACGGTTAGGATTATGGAAGAGGAAATAAGAAATGGTAATATTCCCGGTGAAAGGAATATGAAAGATCTCACCAAACGCTTAAACATATATTCTCGTGCAAAGCTAAATAATATAGCACATATGAATGCAGATGCAGTAAATGCTATTGTTGCAGGTCGTAGCTATAAACGTGAGGATCAAATATGGGCTTCTTTTAGAGTAGCCGGTTACGGTCCAGTACTTACACGCCTAGCTGCGAGTGCAGTTGAAGAGGATGTGACCAGGAGAGAAGTTTTTAATCTAATCAAAAAGTATGAAAATAATGGAATCATTCCCAAGGATATGAGTGTTGAACAAGTTATTGAAAGGGCATGGTATGTATCATCCAAATCCAGTGAAGGCAATTCATCTTCAGATGCTCATAAAAATTTTAGAAAAGGAGATAGAGGTTCTGAAAAGGCATTATACTCTTTTGATGCAGGGATGCACCTCCGGAGTTTTGAGGTAGAATCTTTGAGTAGTGGTATGGAAGCCTTGTTCTATGTTGATAAAAATGAAAGGCTGTGTTGTGAAATGCGTGCTGAAGATCGTAAAATTAAAAGTCCATTAAAACTACCAGCCCATCAGGTTACATACCTTCGACTTTTAATAGATTCACATTTCATACCTCTTAGGGGAGAAATTTTTGAAAAACCCGAGGGTTGGAGGGTGCGGGTATTGGTTGGAGATGAAGGTCTTGAGTAAGACCATTCCAATCAAAAATAATTAAAAATTTGCTCATCTCCCAAATCTAATATATCCTTTTTCTTGTTTTATTTTCCTGGAGCTAATGTGTTTTTAATTTTAGCTGGCTTGTAATAGCTTTTTTTAAGACCTTTAATAAATCTTGTCGCCCATACAAATGCTATTGCACAACCAAAGGCTCCTCCTATTACTATTCCCCACCATACTCCATGTTCTCCTATGCCTAGAACAAATGATATGAAATATGCAAATACAGAGATGAATAGAACTTCCCTAATTATTGTGAGTATTAATGATGTTACTCCCCGTCCCATACCCTGGAATATTGAACTTGCAACAATTCCAAATGGAACTATAATTATGAAAAGACACATAACCTGTAAAAATGCGGCTATTGAGGGGGCCATAAATGAACTCTGAGTAGAATATGCAAATATCGAAGCAATATTTGATGCAAAGACATAGATAATCAATCCTGTAATCGAAGCAACTCCCAGTGCTAATTTCACAGAATAGTTTAGAGCTGTTAAAATATTATTGTATCTCCTTGATCCATAAGCTGCTCCGGCTACTGTAATTGCTGCAGTACCTATTCCTATTGCTGGTATCATAGCTATCATTACAACCCTCCACCCTGCAGTATAAACTGCAACTGCTTCGGTTCCACCTGTTATTACCAGCATAATGTTTAATACTATTCCTAATATGGACATGACAAAGAATTCAGCACTAGCAGGCAATCCAACAAACAAAATATCTTTAATAACTGTCCAGCTTGGATTGAAATCTTTTCTTGATAGTGATACATATGTATCCCTTTTTAACATCAGCCAATACAGAATTATCGCTGCTGAAATTGATGCGGATATTAGAGTTGCTATTGCTGCTCCTGAAACACCCCATCCAAAGTAGTATATGAATATTGGATCAAGAACAATGTTTAGAATCGCAGTGGCTAACATTGCATACATTGGTCTTTTAACATCACCTTCTGCCCTTAATATGCCCGATGCAACACTTGTAAAGATGAGGAATATTAATCCTCCAAAGACAATTTGTCCGTATTGTATTGCAAGGTTAAGTGAGTCTCCTGCCCCCATTATCATGAGCAAATCCTTAAGGAATATCAGGATAACTACAGTTAATATTATCGAAACCAATAATGTGAGGATTATTGAATGTATAGCTGCATTATCTGATCCTTTTTTATTTTTAGCACCTATACAACGTGATATTAATGAGTTTGCTCCTGCTCCGAGACCATTACCTAATCCTATAACCATCATGAAGAGAGGTGTTACAAATCCTAATGCTGCAAGTGAGTTAGGTCCAAGACCTGCAACCCATATACTATCAGCTAAATTGTATACCATCATGAGTAACATTGAAAGTATCATTGGGATTGAAAGGGTTCGAATTGCCTTTTTAGGATCTCCTGTTATCATTGAAACTCGTTCATTGATACTGTTATTTGAAGATTGATTGTTATTATTATCCATCTGTACTCTTCCCATCTTTATTTACATTTTCCAGGCTGTTTATAGCAAGACCTTTCAAAATATCAAATAGATAATTGTAATCTTCATCAGAGAATCTGGAGCACATTGAATTTTCCCATTCCTTTTCAATATTTATCACGGTGGGAACTGCTTTTCTTCCTTTTTCAGTAAGATAAATAAGATATCTCCTGCGATTTAATGAGTCAACTTTTCTAAAAAGATATTCATTATCCTCTAGTTTTCTTAATGCACGTGCAACAGTACCTTTATCAATATGAAAATGAGCTGCCAGTTCTTCTTGACTAATACCTTCTTCATTAGAAAGTACAGTTATAAATGGAAATTGACCCGCAGTAATATCCATGTTCCCAATTTTATCATTGAGAAACATCATACGAGTCCTGTGAATCATTGCCACTAATAATCCGAGTGAAATCTCAGAATTATCTATCTTAAGTAATTTTTCAGCTTTCTGCATTTAATATATACTCCTCAAGTAATTATGAATATTTAAAACTTAAATTTTGAATCTGTGATTATTTCTGTTTATAAAGAGAAATTACCGGATCAAATATAAAATAAGTATCAATTATCTTCTTTTAATGTAATTAGTTAAATTTCAATAAGATTTCATTCATTACTGTAAGTTGTATTCCAAAGCATATAAATGTTGTATATGCAACAATTGTATATGCAAATTTAAATTTTTTTATAAAAAATTCATATATTAAAAAATTAAATCCATCAGTTTATATACATAAATCAAATTCTTAATTACTTCCTATTTTCAACTTCGGGACATGACCAGTTCTTACAGAAACTCATAACCATTTTACCAGTACTAGTGGTTATATAAAGTTTCCAACAATTAATATCAATCGGTTTGAACTCTATATCAAATATTTCTTTACCAATAAGATCACTTAGGGCATTATTACACTCTTGTGCATGTTCTTCTAAATTCATTCTATCCCCTCACATTGATATCAATCATATATTTTGTGTTTCATTAAACTTAAAGTTTATAAAAATAAGTTTTAGTGGACAAAATCCACAAATAGAATATAAAATCATTCTTTAATCTTCATAAGATACTCAAAAATTTCATTATAATCAACTGGTCTTTTTTCAGGTTTTTTAAAAGTTTGATCCAATATTTTAAAGAAATCCATTGTACCCCTCGCCATAATAGGATCCTGTTTTTTAGAAAAAATTTCAACTACTTCATCCATCTCTTCTGAACGTCTCTGAGCATGAAATGCAGCAGATATAATTCTAGATTTTGCAGATTCTATAAAATCCGGACATTCAGTTTCAGAAATGTATTTAAGAACTTCTCTGTCTATCCCCATCTTGTAGGCTTGATAGATGGACTCAAAAAGTAAAGCAGAAACTCCTTTGGTATAGGAGCTTCTCAAGAGTTTTATTCCCGAAGCCTGGCCATTTACACTACCAATAACCGTTATATTCATACCATAATTGTTTAAATCAGCAAATTCATTAGCACAAGATCCTGCAGCTATGACCTTCACCTCTACTCCCTTCTTAACCACAGAACCAATAATTGCTGCATCAACGGTTTTACCATTTTCGATCTTATCCAATGTATTCACAACTGTCTTGGGAGAAATATTGTTAATATCCACATAAATACCAGTAGAATATTTTCCTACCATCTCTGCTACTTCAATTGCATTTGAAGGAATAACCGATGAAACGATTATATCACAATTTTCTGCAAGTGCCTTATATGAGGGATAAGTTTCAACTCCTGTTTTAAGGATATTATTCTTTGTTCTGGTACTTCTACCCTCTACACAAGTATAAACATCTGCACCATTTTTCATGAGCCCCACAGATAATGTTGATGCTACCTCGCCAAATCCTAAAAAACCAACTTTCATAAAAACACCCTCTTAACACATTTTAATAATTTGATAAATTAATTTCATTCTATTCAATATTAATTATCTTTCTTTATTTTGAGTAAATAAAAATGAGGTTATTCTGGTGAAATCTTTCAGTATATAATTAAAGTTCGTTATCAAAAAAAATTAAATTATTCATTTATCCATTAAATTTTTTATTTAAATTTAAAAAATAAGTAGGAGTTATAATAAAATTAAATATTGTAAAAAAAAATCTTATTTCCAAAAAATTTTGTGATATAATTCCTATTAAAATAGTCATAAATAAATAGGTGATTATCAATAGATTCCATTTTTGAATTGGAAGACTATGTTAATGAATTAGAGAAGGAAGACAAGTAACATAAATATGTTTGATTTCTTGTTAAAATAACAATAATTTATTATGGGAATATTCTATTAGGAGAGGTCTGAATTCTAAAATTTAGGAATAGATTCGTATGGTAGAATTTAAGTATTCAACTTTAAAACTATGTTATCTCCTAAATTTACCCCAATATCCCTTGCAACAGGATTACATTTGGCATTTAAAAGACAATATACTGGTTTATCCTCCAGATCCATCTCTCCCAATCCTTCATAGTTGCCTAATCCCTTTGCAATAACCATATCAGATTTATTGAATAAATCCATAAATTCGGGTGATACATCATCTTTTATTATTCCAATAGAATCTGTGCCAGTTGAAGTGAGCTTAGCAACTTTATTTAAACCTATTTTTAGGGCATCTTCGATACATGCATCATTTAAAATTGGTTTCTCTTTCAATGCTACGGTTACATCAACATCATACTCTTTGATCTTTTCTATAAGGATCTTGTCAAAGACTATTTCTCCAATATTATCTGCAAGGTACAGAACTGTTTTTGATATTTCCAGTTCCTTTTCAAGTTCCACTGTATTATCGATGATGGGATCTTTTTTCATTGTTTTAACTATTAATGATTCCATGTCCATCTCAAGTCCAAGAGCTCCAAAATCTATGACATTGCCTGCTATTGCGACTTTGACATAGTTTTCAAGTTTATTATTTTCTCCAAGAATCTTTTCGACTTGTGGTAGAAAATCTGCTGCTATATCATTCGATATTTCCCTCTCTTTATGATAAGGATCGTTGTTGCCGGTTTCGTTCTTTATGGTTCTGTGTACTTCGGTACCAATAAAATTTGAAACTGCACCCTTTCTAAAGGTTTCTGATACAAGCTTTACTACTTTCCCTGTAACTTCCATCTTCAATGATTCATCATCAGTTGCAAGGTCTAATGCTTCCCTTGTTTGTCTTAAAAAACATGCAGCACATTCATAATGAACTTTCATATTATCACCATATTTTTAGTTATTAGAAATTATTAATATCCTTCATTATAACTTGAATTATTATTTATTCAAATTTAAAAGTGTTATAAAAATGTTGGGGCCTGTGATAGGCAGAGAATGAAAATTATAAGCATGACAACTGCCATTCCTTTCCGCCATAATGTTAACTTTGAAACATCATCAAGAGCACCAGGATGTTTTTTGTTAAGTACTAATATTAACATCATGAGCACGGCCATTGGATACCATCCAAGGACTAATGTTACCAGCGTTCCAATTATGGATATTAGTCTGTGAATTTTTTCTGTGAAAAGTGATCTAACAATATGTCCACCATCTAAAAATGCAACAGGCATGAGGTTAAGTAAAGTGACTAATATTCCTACCCATCCTGCAAAAACAAGTGGATGAATTTGCAGTGCATATCCTGCAGGTATAGGTGGCAGCATCAGATAGATTAATATGCTAATAATGGGTGGATTTGATAGAGTTACAGTCTGGGATGCTATAGGTACTATTGTTGATAGATGTATTCCAATTATAAGTACTGGTATTGCCACTAAAATTCCTGCTATGGGTCCGCTGAATCCCAGATCAAACAGGGAATTTTTATCAGGAATTGGTGATTTAACATTAATAACCGCTCCAAATGTTCCTATTAATGTTGGAGCAGGAATAAAATATGGTAGGGTTGATTTAACTTCGTGTTTTCTGGCAGCGTAGTAGTGGGCTGTTTCATGAATTCCAAGTATACCCAATAGAGCAATTGCAAAGGCAATACCATCAACTAAATTGTGACCAGCAAATGTATAGCCTGCAAATATGGTGGTGGCTACTGTTGCTATGAAGAGAATTACATTTAAATGAATTCGGGATTCACCAATCTCCGGTCTTTCAGCTATACCTATCCTGTAACTTCCAGCATATTTTCCAATAAATGGTATGTAACCCAAAACATCAAGATCTTTGATTAAACTTGAAAATTTATCATAATTGTAATCATTAACAACAAAAAAAGAACCCTCGGGAGTTGTTTGAAATCCTCCCACATCAAAGTATTCTGAGATGTGTTCCCGAATAAGATCGTAATCTTTCATTTGACATCTCCTTAAAAAAACTTTTTAACACAACTAATGAAAAGAGGTGTTTAACCTATATTATCCACCATAAATTACTTGTATAACCTCTATTAAGTCTCCATCTTCTATTATTTCTTCATCAATAACTATAAAATCATTTTTTTTAACAACAACTGTTTCTGATGCTATATCAATAATATCGAGGAGATTTTTTACAGTTTTATTCTCCGAAATTTCGATTAATTCCTCTTTTTCCCCGATGATAAGTTTTATTTTCATTAACTTTCTCCTGAATCTAATTATAAAAATTTAATAAAATTATATTCCATGGCATTGGTTTAAACCTTCTTCTAATATAATCTTCTGAAAATATTATTTTAGGAATATTGGGATATGAAATGTATTACCTATTCAAATTTTTAGGCATTGAAGCCTTACCATTATTCATTTTCCCAATCCGTAAGAAAAGTGCATGCCTTACACAATCTAGCTACAGTTGGTTCTCCACAATTTTCACAAACACCAACAATCGATTCCTGGGAGAATTCCCTTTTCAGTACAGGTTTCATCTTATCAAAACCTCTTAAAGTAGAGTACATTATAGTTGGATGTTCCTTTGATAGTTCTTTTATGAAATTACCAACCTCTGCACGGAATGATTCACCTGCATATGGACATCCAGCAAAGTGCACATCAAGTTCTCTGGCCACAACGTAAAGTGCAATTTCTTTTTCAGGTATTTCTCTGAGGGGTTTTATTTTTACTGTAAATCTATTGCTTCTAGTTTCAGATTTAACTCCAATACGGGTTAAATTCTGTATATTACCTTCAAGATAGTTCATTACAATAGATTGAGTTTCATCGTCAAGGTTATGTCCTGTAGCTATTTTAGTGGCCCCTTCATCTCTTGCTACTCTGTTAAATATCCAGCGTCTAAAAACACCACAGTATGTGCATGCATTTCTCCTGCCTTCCTTGACATTGTTTTTTGAAATTATATCATCAAGTGTCATACCAAAGTATTCCTTGAAGGTTACAACTTTATGTTCAACACCGAGTTTTTTAGCATTTCTAGCAGCTATTTCAATGCCTTCCTCCCTATAACCACATATTCCCTCATCTATGGTTACTGCCATTAGATCTATTATGTTCCTTTTTTTTAGAGTGTTAAGGATATCTAAAAGCATTACACTATCTTTACCGCCAGAAAGTCCTAAAAGTACATTATCACCCTTTTCTAATAGGTTGTATTTGCGAATATCTTTTAAAACCTTGTTTTGGGTTGATTTTATGAAGCAGTCCTTGCATAACTTCTGACCTGACTGTTTTTTTTTAATTATAATGTTGGGGTTACCACACTTGTCGCATGAATTCATATTGTGTACTCCGACAGGATATTAAATTTAATTAATGATTTTTTAATTATGATGCCCTAATATAATATATTAATATATCTTCTTGAAAAGTGGAAAATCTTGTATATAATTTTTACCAGTTTTAGAGGCAATTTCAGCTCTCTCTAATTCTGAACCAAGGTATGTTGCATGTTCCATTCTTGAGATTAGACCTCTTTTAAGTATTTCATCATAAACAGCCTTAGCGGTTTTTCCTTTTACAGCAATTTGAGGTTCCATTTTAAGATAGTGAATGGCCTTTATCTGACCCTCTTCTATCATGATCTTGAAGCTTCCTGCAGGGTCGTGTTTAAATTTATAGTTTTCTTCTGCATCTACCACAGGAACATCAATAACTTCAATAATGTGCTCGGGTTTTCGCTTATCCTTAAACAGAACCATATTTATACCCAGATCCTTTGGGATAGATCTTCTATTTTTGGCTAAAAACATCATATCTGATGTTATTGAAAGTTCTTTGACACTACCTATTGTTTTACCACTTTCTTCTGGAGTGAAAAGCACACTTGCTCCGAGTTCCATTGCAATACCACCAAGAAGTGCATTCACTCCTGTTGAATCTGAATCCAGAAGTTCTGTAACGTTTCCCACACCAAAGAAAACAGGTTCTCTGTTTTTTTCTTTGAATTTATGACAAGCCATTATCGAATCAACAATGCTTCTGCTGTTAATAGGATCTAATATAAGATCTGCTAGAACATCAATTTTGTTACACTTCTGCCTTAACTCTTCAATGGAGTTGACTCTATCGTCAACTGTTTCAGGCACCCAGTTTTTGCTAAAATCTGTTGGAAGGATCACCGCAGGAATATTTTTATCTTCCAGATAGGGGATAACTTCTTCATAGTTACCATGATCAAGACTTAACACCATATCAACACCGGATTTTACAGCAGATTTAATTTCAACAGGGTTCAAACTATCTATACTTATTGCTACATCCAAATTATTTTTTAATAGCTTCACCATATCAGGGATACGTTCATCAAGGGTTTCACCTGCAACCATTCCTATGTCAACCATGTCTGCCCCTGATCTTACAAAATACTGGGCCCTTTCTAATAATTCTGAATCTGTTAGAAATGGAGCATTGGCAATTTCAGCAAGCACCCTCATGGGAAAATCTTGTCCTACAGGTAAATTTCCAACCAGAATATTTTCAGGTTTTTTAAGAAGCTTTAATTTATTTTCCTCGTTCTGTTCAAAGTTTTCAATAAACAAAATGGCACGTTTACGTAATTCTCCTTCTATCAACTTATCGGCAGGTACGGTAGGAGACAAATCCAATTTATCAATCATTTCAAGAACAATCGCAAGATCTGCTGCATCAGTAGGTCCTTTATAAGTTTTTATACCCGTTTTATCAGTTATATAACTCACATCTTTCCTGATCAGACCGGGAGTCAATATTATATCATATGATCTCAAATCAAATCTACCTTGATCTCTATATTTAGGGGAAGAATCCTCATTATAAACACCTTTTATATCATGATTTTCAAGTTCTCCAACTATCTTCTTAGGAGTTAGAAATGCAGCTATTGGTGTATTAACAACATGGACTCGAATATCATGCTTTGATTTGGCAGATTCCCTTTTTACAAGGGTACTTGCAAGTTTTGCTGTGACTATTAGAACATTCATAACATGCCTCTTTCAATAAAATATACCATGACCATTTACTATAAGATCGTTACCAACACGTATATATATTATAATTTATAATGATTAACTATGTGGAATGGAGGTAGAACACATGATTGAAATTCGCTTTCACGGACGTGGAGGACAAGGTGCAGTCACAGCAGCAGAAATTTTAGCAAAAGCTGCTTTTGAAGATGGAAAATACTGTCAAGCATTTCCATTCTTCGGTGCTGAGCGAAAAGGCGCACCAGTCATGGCATTTACAAGAATAAGTGACAAACCAATAAGAAGAAGATATCAAGTTTATAATCCTGATTATGTTGTTGTACTAGATGAAACACTCTTAGAAGCTGTAAATGTATTATCCGGGCTTAAAAAAGATGGAAAAATAATTATTAACACTAAAAATGATATAAATCTTGGAGAAAATATAGAATCATATAACATTAATGCAACTGGAATTGCATTGGACATTCTAGGAATTCCAATCGTGAACACTGTTATGTTAGGTGCTTTTNNAAAATAGGTGAAAGGAATGCTGAAGCATCTAAAATAGCATATGAACAAATTATAAAATGAAGGTGATTTTAATGACGGCCACAGGAGCAGCTGTTCGAGAAGCAGGAAGTAGTAAACATAATAAAACAGGTAGTTGGAGAACCTTTAAACCACTTTTAGATAAAGATAAATGCATAGATTGTGAAAATTGCTTCCTATTTTGCCCCGAAGGATGTATAAGTAAAGATAATAAAATAGATTATGATTACTGTAAAGGATGCGGAATATGTGCTCAGGAATGTCCTGTTAAAGCAATTAAAATGGAGAGAGAATGAATGATTAAAGTTATTTCAGCAAATAAAGCTATTGCCGAAGCTGTTAAGCTAGCAAAGCCCAAAGTCATCCCAGTTTATCCAATAACTCCACAAACTTCAATCTCAGAGTACCTAGCACAGTTTGTAGCAGACGGAGATCTCCGTGCAGAGTACATAAGAGTTGAATCAGAACATAGTGCAATAAGCGCAGCTGTGGGTGCATCTGGTACTGGTGTTAGAGTATTCACCGCAACATCATCACAGGGTTTAGCATTAATGCATGAGATTCTATTCGCAGCTGCTGGTTTAAGAAATCCTATAGTAATGGCAAACGCTAATCGAGCATTATCAGCACCATTGAGTATCTGGAATGATCAACAAGATTCAATTTCCCAGCGAGATACTGGTTGGATGCAATTTTACGCTGAAAATGCTCAGGAAGCCTTGGACTTAATACTTCAAGCTTATAGAATCTCTGAAAATAATGAAGTTTTACTTCCAAGCATGGTCTGTGTGGATGGTTTTATACTTACCCATACTGTTGAACCAGTAGATATTCCATTACAGGATACTGTAGATAAATTTTTAATTCCATATCAACCAAAACACGCTTATTTAGATCCAGAAGATCCCATGTCTTTAGGTACTTTTACTGATCCTAACTATTA
>PMGM01000091.1 GCA_003158115.1 Methanobacterium sp. | reverse complement strand
CAATTGTTCCAAAATTTGATAAGCAATTCTATTAAATATCGAAGCGATAAATTGCCTAAAATTCATATCTCCGTTATAGAAGAAGGAAATCAATACTGTTTCTCTGTGAAAGATAATGGTATTGGAATATCTTCAGATCACTTGGAAAGGATATTCACTATATTTCAAAGACTTCATACCAATGAGGAGTATGAAGGAACAGGTATTGGACTTGCAATAGCTCAAAAAATTGTTCATCAATTTGGAGGGCAAATGTGGGCAGAATCTGAAAAAGGTAAAGGCTCAATATTTTATTTTACAATATCAAATAAAGATGGAGAATATTGCATGAAACAATCCTAAAAAAATATAATGGGGATAATGTTTAAGAATATATAAATGTTATATTTGCTGTAGAAATTATAGTTATTATTATTTTAATTAATTTTTAATCATTTAGTGTAATTAGAACAAAATGATATTTTAATATGAAGGATTACATACTTTAATATTCTAATTAATGATTCCAATGATGTAATAATAGTAAATTACAAAGATACTAGCTTATTTTTTAATATTATAAATATAAATGTCACAAGAAAATTTTGAAAGTTAAATAGGATGTGATTGTTCTATATTAAATCGAGATACATTTATTTTATAATACGGATATAACAATGACGCCAAGATCAAAAATAATTATTGTTGAAGATGAAATTATAATAGCGTTAGATTTAAAATTAAGATTAGAAAATTTAGGATATGAAGTAATTCATACGGCATTTAATGGGGAAGATGCTATAAAACGGACCGGGGAAACAAGTCCAGATCTAGTTTTAATGGATATCCAATTGAATGGAGAACTGGATGGTATTAACGTAGCTCAACAGATTCGTAGCTTATACAATATCCCATTCATATATCTTACTGGAAGTTATGAAAATTCACTTTTAGAAAGAGCAAAACAAACGGATCCTGTAGGTTTTATAAATAAACCATTTGATGAATCGGAAATACAAAACTTAATTGAAAAGGCAATATCACAAAAACAAGATTTTGATAGTTAAGGCTTGTAATCTTAAAATTCACAAATATTTGGTTAATAATTATATTCAACAAATTGGAATTTTAATTCTAAATTATAGAAACTTTTCAATATCCAATTATCCGTTATGATTTAAGGATTCAAAATTTTTTTATTAATTATAATATCTCAATTTAGGATATAGTTGTAATTTAAACTGTTATAATGTGGTATAAAAAGTATACTCTATGCATATCTCATTAGACTATTAATATGCTAGTTTCTAATTGATCGAGTATTTGAAAGGTAGCTCTCAGTAAATTGGAGGTATTGATTTATATATGGGGTAGTTGTCCTATAGATAAGATTTAATCTATCTGAGGAAGGTTACTTTAAGAATAACCTTTTTTTAAATAAAATAAATAATAAATCCTAATTTTTAACATTATTGATTCAAAAGAGAAATTAGTTTAAAAAAATATGTGTCTTGGCTACTTGATTTTTTAAATTTCGTTATAGGACTGTTTTTATAACTATATGGTCGACTTTATTTTCTACTTCGTTATAGGTTTCTTTGGTCTCCATGTGGAAGCCAAAGTACTGTTTCGCCACCATAGGGTCACTATATTAACTTATATTATAATCTGATATAAATATCTTTCTAAAATAGCAGTTACATTAATTATACATAATTCTAACTGATAAACTACTTAAACTTTAGCGTCAATTCTCCACAACACCCACATTATTCATGGATTTTGATATGTAGAAATATAAAAGGTTAAAAATTAATTGAAGTTACTTTATTGGATATTATTTTTTAATTTACAAAAATTTAATACGTTTTTATATACATATATTAAATAGAATACTTTTTGGGGAGGATATACTTGAAAAGACACTTTCAGGTGATTTTCGAAGCATTATTAACAGTTTTGATAATAGTTGACCTATTATTAATGGGTTTGATGATTGCAGGGCTTACAGTAGGTATAAAATCTGGTACTGTCTATAATATAGGTAATTATGATCTGGTTATAGCCTTGTTGATATTAATTGATTTCATAGTTTTTAGAATTAGAATGGATAAATTGAATAGGAATATTGGGTCATTCATTAGGGATAATTGGGCTTATATTGTGTCTATAATTCCCTTATCTTTTATTTGTTTCAATATTTTCCACTTTTTTAGTTTTGTGTATATTATAGTGTTAATAATAATCTTAAGATTTTATGCTCTCTATAAATTACTGCAAATAACTGGGAGAGAAGTTCATAAATATCCTTCCAAAACAAAATTAGACTATGCAACATTTGTTCTATTATTAGTCCTTGTATTCGGTTCATTTCTATTTTTCCTTGTTGAAAATGGTGTTAATCCGGAAGTTCCGACCTATGAATCTGCAATGTAGTATTCAATCGTATCAATGACTACAGTAGGTTACGGAGATATCGTTCCAATTACATCAATTGAAAGGATAATAGGAATAATCATAATTTTAACCGGTATGTTATACTTAAGTCTATTTACAGCCACTTTAGCGTTTTCATTCATTGATTTCTTTAGAACAGAAAGCCGAAAATCAGCAGACAGAGTAGAAAAAAAGGTAATAGACTACGAAAAGAAAATAGACAAGCTAATAAACACAATGGACGAACTTAAAGAAGAGATAAACAAAACAAAAAAATGAAGTTATTCTTACTCAATTTATTCTAATATATGACATATAAAGAGAATTATTGAATTTGAAGAATAAATATTGATAATGAAAAAAAATATAGCTTTACAAGAATAATATATAATATATATGTTGATTTATTTTTTGGAGTCGCTTTGATGGCTAAAAAAGATTCAGATCAAATTAAAAATGGGAAAGTATCAGATTTAGATACTATGAATGAAATTGGCAAAAGAAAGTATATTCTTAGGTTATTGTATCCTAATGATGTTAAACCAGATTGGAATGCTTCATTAAACATGTTTGCAGCCCTAATTGTGGTTTTCATAATATCTCAATTACTTAAGTTAGGAAATGTGACTTTTGCATTTGTATTTAGTGGGGCATATATAGCACTAGTTTTGAGTGCAAAGCTTCCCAATAAAGTACTAATTCGTTTAGATATAATTATGATTATTGTTATGGGTTTAACCTTTTTTACTGCTTCATTAGCCCATATAAATCCTTGGATAGGTCTTATTTTTCTTTTGTTTTGGATTTTTTTAAATTCCAGTTTAAATATCTTGGGAAAGGCAACAGGCATTATTGGTTTTGTTGGATTATTATTTTACATTTTAGCATCATTGGTAATTGTAAACAACCAATCAACAGCTATTGAATGGGGTTTATGGGCATTTTTAGGTGCTTTTATAGGTTCAATGGTTATACTCATTCCTAAAATATTAAGGAAAGATAAATCCATCACGCAGATAGTAGCTAGTTGTTTTGTTCCTGATGCAGATATGAACACAATTATAAAAGCCAGGATGGTACTGAAAAAAACCAATCCTACACCTAAAATAAGTAGCATGATTGAAATAGCTAGACTTTTAGTTACAACGAAATTAACCACCAGTGGAATTGAATCGAACCTTAAAGGAAATGCACTGGAAATCTTAAAGGAATTTCTCAAAGAAGTTAACAAACTCAGTCAAGAAATTGCTAATGCCATAATAACAAACAATAAAACTGTTAATTTTGATATAATTGTTTTAAACAAAAAAATTGGTGATCTTACAAACATTACAGAAATAGATAATGAGACTAGATTAATTGTTATAAAAAATATGAAGGTATATCTAAAGATATTTGAAAACTCCCAGAAAATCCTTGAAGGAAAGTTGATATTAGATATTCCACCTTTATTCTTTTCATCACAAGCATCACCAATAGAAAAGTTGAAGGCCAATTTTAACCTAGGTAATATGTACATCCGTCATGGGATTAGATTAGCCATAGCTTTAGGATTGGCTTTCATGGCAACCCTAATTACTAATTCATTCCATGCTTTTTGGATTACAATTACAATCTTTTTTGTTCTCAAACCGGATATTTCCAGTTCTTTTAATGAGATGATCGTTAGGGTAATCGCCACCATTGTAGGAGTGATCTTGGCTATAATTATCAGTGGAATTTTAGTCACTTTAGGCTTCCCAATTGTCATTTACGGTTTCATAGTTTTAACGTTAGCTGTAATGTGTGCCTATAAGAATGGTTATATATTCCTTATAGCATTAACCATGTTCTTGATTTTCCTCTTAGCAATCCTCCAACCCGGAAATATCTTTGCTTCTGGATTAGCACGTTTTGTTGATATAATAATTGGATCAGCTATAGCATTTGCAGTTGGGTACTTTATTTTACCCAGCAGATTGAAAGTGGATTTGAAACTGCAAGTAGTTAAGAGACTTGCATCCAATTTGGGTTACATTAACAATGCAATCATACCTGCATTTGAAAAAACTGCAAGTAAAAAGAAAATAACTTTAGCTTTAAGTGAAATGTTACTTAGTCACAATAATCTTAAAGCTAGTATAAATAAAGTTATGAGCTCTTTTGACGATGCTGGAGAAGATATTAAAATTTTGGATTCAATCGCAGAGGCAAATGATCGCCTTTCACGAGATCTATCTGCCTTAGTAAACAAAATAAATACTTCAAAAGATATTAATCCTATTTGGGAGCCTACTACAATTAAGATAGAACAAGTTCTAACAGATTTAAAAAATACAGTAGAAAATGGTTCGGATCCAAAGCCTATACCCGATTCCGGTTTGATAGCAACTGAAATTGAAGACATGAAAGTTGAATCGGATGATATGGATTCAAAAATTGTATTTGAATACTTAAAATGGATTATATCAGATACAAGTGCGTTATATAATTCTATAAAGAATGCTAAAGACAATGGAACTTTCAAGAAATATGAAAATTTATAAGCACTAAAGAAATTTACTTTTAACAGAAACAAAAAAAAGGGTGTTTACTCTTATATTGCATATAATATTATGAATAATCATTAATTTTTTTATTATGCCCTTAATAATCTCAATTTGAGATATAGAGAAAATTTAAACAGTTATAGATGGACCTAAAAGCTATACTTGATGCATACCTAATCATAGTATAAATGTGTTAGAATCTGGGATATTCATTATTTTAAACGTAGCTATCAGTAAATTAAAGGTATTGATTAGCCTTATAGAATTATCGCCCTGTACATAGAAATCTAATCCATCCTTGGATGCTACTTCCCTCCGGAATCCTTTCTCACCATATAATAAACTAAAATCTCACTTTTTTAACTTTTAATTGATTCCAATCGAGAAATTTAGTCTTTATAAATTACTGATAACATAAATAATTTGTACTTCGTTATAGCGATGTTTAACGAAATCAAATTATTACTATTTACAAAATATATTGATACTACAAATAAGAAAATTTTATATCGTTGTATCTTAAACTGTTCATTTATCAGAATTNNACACCATATATTGTGGCTGTTGTAGTATTCCAGTTTTTAATAACTCCTAAAGAGTTGGCGTAACTAGTTGCATCTGCAGTATACCATTTACCATTTACGTACAGTTGAGCCCATACATGGCCGTACCATCCACTAGAAAAGTCACAATATCCGTGAACGTATCTAGAAGTTATTCCATCATCCCTTGCTAATGCAACAAGAAGGTTTGCTGTGTCACAACAATTTCCAGTCATATGTGTTAAGGTACCTGCGGCACCATATTTGGTGTCGTAATAGAAGGAATAGCCTATGTTGTCTCTAACCCAATTAAATAAATTCACAGCAGTATTATAAGCTGTACTTCCTTTGAGAGATTTAGCCAGTGCAGCTACTGAACTTGTATCTGGTTTAGCTACAGCTTTTGTAGTAATTTTTAAGTCTTGTGTAGCTATATTCTTTTCAAATGTTGCTATTGGAATATGTCTGGTTCCAAAACTTACGTAGGTAGGTAATCTACCATATTTAACGTAGTATGCTTGAACTCTGGAAATTCCATCTTTTAGTTGAGCCACATTTAGACCATTTACAATTACTGTATTTATTTTTAAGCCCTGTGTAGCTATGTTTTTTTTGAATGTGGCAATTGGAATTTTTCTGGTTCCGAAACTTACATAAGTAGGTAATTTATCATACTTATTGAAGAATGCTTGAGCTCTGGATGTTCCATCTTTTAATTGAGCCAAAGTTAAACCATTAACTATAACAGGTGCTCCTGCTGCTTTCGTGTTATTTAAATTAGGTGTCTCTGTTGTATTTGTTGTTGCACTCTTGTTACTGGTATTTGCAGTAACAGTGCTATTCAAATTCGATGTATTTGTTGTATTTACTGTTGCACTTTTGATGTTAGTTGTTGCATTACCTGCTGATGCATAATTGGATGTACTGATATTTGCAGTTATATTATCCAAAGATGTGACAGAGGTGTTAATATTTGTTTGATTAACTGATGCAGCACTACTTGCACTAACATTCAAAACCAGTGCTAAACTAAAAAATAATAACACTGGTAAAATCAATTTACTATTAATTATACCGCCTCCCAGTTCGACAACCGTTAATAAACTTAATTATCATACGAATATCAAACCTAATACTGAATCAAGTTACATCACTAATAAAGTCTTTGATTTATTTTTCAAAAAAAGACCGTCTTCAAGCTATTTTATTAATTTAAGACGCGATATGAACTTATTGATATAATGAATTAGTGATAAGTCCACTCCATTGCTATTTTTAACAAATAATGTCATTTAAAATCTTATATCTCTAAATTAGATGTATATTTTCTTTTTACTGATTACTTATATTCTTTACAATCCCCTTAACACGACATAAATAGGGAATATCCAAAAAAAATATGCTTATATCTAATATTATAACATTTTAACTATTAAATAAGCTATATGCTGTAAATTTCCCCGATTACAATGAATTTAAATAGATTTTTATAATTTAAAAATAAGAATTTTAACTCATAAAATTATTTTAATCCAATTAAAATAATATTAAACTTCAAAAAATTACAATATTTATACAACAAATTATCGAAAATATGTTACATACTTATATACTATACTTCTCTCAAAAGATTAGATTACTATGTCTAAAAATGATATTTTGGTTGTTGAGGATGATACCATTGAAGCAATGGATATCAAAAAAATATTAGAAACAGGTGGATACAATGTTTCTGAAATTGTTGCTACTGGTGAAGAAGCACTTAAAAACATATCCGAATCTAAACCAGATCTCATCTTAATGGACATTGTTTTGAAAGGGGATAAAAACGGGATAGAAACAGCTGAAATTATTAAAAAAAGGTATAAAATACCTGTAATTTATATAACTGCCAATTCTGAAGATTTTAATCTTGAAAAGACTAAAATAACAGATCCTTATTCATATTTAATAAAACCATTTGACTCAAATGATCTGATCAGAACCATCGACATTGCACTTAATAAAAATGAGATTGAAAAGGAGTTAGAGGATAGTAAGAAACATTTTAAAAATTTATTTGAAAATTCTCCAATTGGAATATTTCATAGTTCAACCGACGGTAAATTTTACATGGTCAACAATGCCCTCTCAAATATGTGGGGATATGATTCAACTGAAGATCTGATAACTCAAGTAAACAAGACCAATATAAGTGAAAAACTATATGTAGATAGCACTAAACGTCCTAACTTTGTTTCTGATGTTCTTAAAGATGATAAATGGCATTCATTTAAAAACAAGTTCTATAGAAAAGATGGAAGCATAATGACTGCTGATTTATCATTCAGAGCTGTTAAAGATGAAAATTTCAACATAGAATATCTTGAAGGTTTTGTTAAGGATGTTACACGAGAAACAGAAGCTGAAATAGCTCTTAGTAAAAGTGAATCCCGTTATCGGCTGATATCTGAAAATACCGGCGATGTGATATGGATAATGGACATTGATAGTTGGAAATTTAATTATATTAGTCCATCAGCTTACCATCTAACAGGCTACACTCAAAAAAATCTAATGAAAAAATCTATTCAGGATATAATAAAAATCCATACTTACGAAAATATCTCTAGAAATTTACATCAACGTATAAATCGTTTAAAAACCGGTGATCAATCTGCTCAAGTAATGGTAAATTATGTGAATATAATCCATAAGAATGGAACAATAGTTCCCACAGAAGTTGTAACCACACTATTAATCGATGAAAATAGAGAGATAAATGAAATATTAGGTGTTAGTAGAGATATAACCGAACGTAAAGAATCTGAGAAAAAAATTCGGGAAATAATGCAAAAAAATGAATATGCAATGGCCGTATCTAAAATGGCAAATTGGGAATTAGATGTGGAAAAATGTATTTTCAGCTTTAATCCTAGATTCTATATGATGCTTGGAATTACTTTTGATGATGTTGGAAGTTATGAAATGGGATTGGATTATTTTATACAAACCTATACTCATCCTGATTTTATTGATAAACTTACTGATGCTGTTATTCAAGGAATAGAATCAGATGATCCATATTTCCAAATACAAATAGAGGGGAAGTTAAAACGATCAAATGGAGAAGCTTTCTGGGTTAACACATGGTTCAGGGGAGAGAAAGATGCTAATGGGGTTACAATCAAATTACATGGCGTAAGTCAGGATATTACAGAACGTAAAATTATAGAAGAATCCCTAATTGTAAGTGAAGATAAATATAAAACATTATTTGAAGCTGATCCAAATTACACGATACTCATAGACACTAATCATTTTATAATTGATGTAAATGCTGCAACTACAGAAATAACTGGTTTATCTAGAGAAAAACTAATAGGGAAACATTTAAATGACTTGGATATTATTTTAGATGGAGATAAGTTGCTGCATATCGATAAAATTATTGATTTGTTGGATGGAAATAAAGTTAAACCATTTGAAGCCAGGTTAATGGATAAAAATGGTAATTTAAGATGGGTAAATGTGAGATTAACTTCCATAGAAAAAGAAAATGTTATTTCGTTTATTTTAATTATTGCTAGTGACATTACTGAACTTAAGCAGTACGAAAATGAAATTCAGGATTCATTACATGAGAAGGAAATATTATTACAAGAAATTCATCATCGGGTGAAAAATAATATGCAGATTATTTCGAGCCTCTTAAGTATTCAAACTAGATATGTGGACGATGAGGAATCAATTAATGTTTTAAAGGAGAGTCAAAACAGGGTAAAATCGCTTGCAATGATCCATGAGAAGCTCTACAAATCCAAGAACTTTAACAAAATATATCTCTTAGAGTATATTGAAAGTCTTGTCTGGGATTTATTTTATTCATATGCAATTGAAAAGGGTAGAATAAAGCCAATTCTGGATATTGATGATATTAAATTGAATATTGAAACTTCAGTCCCATGTGGTCTAATCATAACAGAGTTAGTTTCTAATTGTTTGAAGTATGCGTTTCCAGACCAGAGTGAAGGTGAGTTAATGGTATCACTCAAAATTATAGATGATTTTTACGAATTAACCATATGCGATAATGGAATAGGTATTCCTGAAAATATCGATTTTTTCAACACAGATTCTCTCGGTCTGCAACTTGTTAACAGTTTGACAGATCAAATTGATGGTGAAATAGATTTTGATAGAAGTAACGGAACAAAATTCACGATCACATTTAAAGAATTGGTATATAAAGATAGATTTTGATACAAAAATTTATATTTCAAACAATGGGTTTTAAATATGGTTTTATTAACACCTTGTAGTATTTAGGTAAGGGTTTATTTTTCATTATTTTAAAAATAAAAAAATTTAAATAATACATTTGAAGTTCTAATTAATTAATTAGTGAATGAATGAGTGAACAAAAGAAATGTCCTAAATGTGGTTTTAAAGGCCATATGAATACTTATAGCCAATATAAACGTGTTAATTCTAAGCTTGTTATGATAACAGAATGTTATTGTCCTAAATGTAACATATGGATAAAAATCAAGGATTAAACTACTAATTACTCATTCTTTTTAGTTTCCAATTATTATTTAATAATTGCTAAGTTTCTCATCCTAATAATAATCATTTGGATATAAACCATTCTCCTGCAATTTTTTTCGGATTGGCATGGTTTATACTTATCTTTTGATTATGAATATTTTAAAATTTAGTTCTTCCATTTCTTTATGTATTATTTACATTCTTCAAGATCATCATAACTTGCATAAATATTAATGATTCCATTTTCAGCAGCATGAATATATCTTTTTATTGTCAATTAATCACATATCAGAAATAAAAGTAAATTATTAAACTTTTATGAATTCCTTAAAATTAAATAAGTTATGAATACATATAATATTATTTGGGGAAAATAGAAAATGTTACATTATAAAGGATTAATAGCTGAACAACCTGGAATTAAAGCTAAACCAATAGGCGATAATGAGAGGGACATAATAGAAACATTAATGTTTTATGATGATGAACTTCATGCAGACTCTTGTATTCTAGTTCAAGATAGATTAGAAGAACACTTCAAATTAGCACCAGATGATGTTCATGTACAAGTTTACTATGAGAAGGAAGATGATAGAGTAATAATTGGAATGACTATTTTTTTCAATAACAAAGAGGATCGGTCAAGATTATTTGATTATAGAGATGAATTTGAAGAATATTATAAAAACACTTTTTCGCAACCTTCAAAAATGTAAAAGTTACTTTTCATTATTTAATAATAATTATCTCTAATACTTTTCATTTTTTTATTTCAATGTTCTCTATCGCTTTAATTTGGGCAATTTTTTTAATTAAATCTAGAGGTAGAGGTTTGTCATGCGGAAACTGAACAGTTCCTTTTCCGCTTTGTTTATATATTTTAAGTTCATCTTTAAATTTTTCAAACACTGTTCTACTAGCAGGATAAAATCCAATATGGTTTTTGAAAGCACCATAGTAAACTAGTTTGCCATGAAACCAAAATGAGGGCATGTTATAACTAATTCTTTCTTCTGCCTCTGGAACAACGCTTTTTATTACCTGTCGAATTTCTTCTAATCTATGCTGTATTTCAGGTGGATAATCCTGATAGTAATCTATAAAAGTATTCAATTCATTCTTATTTTTTTCCATTATATCACCAATCATTAAACATTTTTTAGATCAAGATAAATTCCGAATTACATCATAATATTTGATTAATATTTTATTTAAAATTAGTACAGAGAATTTCTTATGAAATTTTTATATAACTTATCATAAGCACTCTATCTCAATCTAGTTATATCCGAAATTTTCATATATTTATCTCCACATAGAATGGAGGTTTGATATGATATGAAATTTAGTCAAGGAGCATCCTATTGTCGTTTTGGTGAGTTATATAATCCTGAAGTATTCAATGATCATGAAGAGGTTATTGTTTTTAACGAGAAGATTTTGCAAGTGCATTCAAATCTATTATGAGCAGTATTGACTATATTAATGATATAGATTTGAAGTTTGACAGACAGGATGATTATAAATTATTAGGTTTATGGCCTCAAATCATGTATAGGGTCCACATAATTGATGTAAACATAGATGATTTTCTTGTCCTAGATTCTCTTCAAGGTAGTTTAGATGCTTATCTATTTAATAAAACTGAATCATTATCAACAGAACCCACAGAATCAGGTATTAAATTAGAAGAAAAACCATTAGGAGTATATTGGTTCAAGTAATATAAATCCACGACTAATTGAACATCGAGATATTATCGAAAGCGAAAATAGTTATCATTCATCAACAAAAATATTAATGAAATATATTCAAATAATAATAAAATGGTATTGTTCATATAGGGGGGGAGCTTTAATGGCTAGAACTGTGAATGGGGCTTTTAATGAATTTCTTAAGAACAAAGTAAATTTAGATCATAATCAAACTAAAAAGGCACATGGTAGTAAAAAGTGGTAAGTGTATTTTTTGTAATAAATGTGGAGTCGAAAATACTGAAGATGCTAAATATTGTCAGGAATGTGGAAATGAGATAGTGAAAAATCAATCCAATGATTCAAAAATTGATGATATAAAATCAAATAACAAAAATTTGAATGAAAAGTCTCCTTTGGGTGCAGCTGCTTTAAATCTTATAATTGCAGGTGCAGGATTTATTTATATCCATGAATATGCTAAAGCTGTTCTATCTTTCATAATTGTATTTCTAGCTGGAATAATAAGTTTTGCGATGGGTCTTTCTCTATTATTAAGTGTTCTAGCTCTAATTTTGATAATGGCTTGGAGTTATGATGAAACTAAAAAATATAATAAGAATTTAACTTAATCTTTTGGAACATTAATAAACTTGCATTGACCTGTACAGTTTGACACCAAAAAAAATTAAAATTGTTGAGGGTGGTTTATAATGAAAGCGTTAGTGGTATATGGTACACGTTATGGTACAGCAGCTGAAATTGCAGAGGAAATAACTAAGGTTTTAAAGGATGAACATTTAGATGTGGATTTAGTAAATGCAAAAGGACTTAAGAATTGTGATATTTCGCCCTATGACCTCTTGGTGGTGGGAAGTGGGATCAAAATGAATAAATGGACCAAAGAATCTATGAATTTCCTTAAGAAGAATAGAGATATGCTTTCAAATAAAAAAGTGGCCTTATTTGTTTCTTGTGGGGCTGCCAATGAAGAAAAAACTATTCCTGAAGGACAGGCAAAATATTTAGATAAAATAGCAAAGGAAAATCTCACCAACCCACCTATTGCAACAGGACTTTTTGGCGGTGTTTATGATCCCAATCCCAAAGGTTTGATGTCCAAATTTGTTAACAGATTCATAAAAAAAGAAATGGAAAAACAAGGAAAAGATACAAGCAAAAGGATAGATTACCGGGATTGGGATGAAATAAGGGCATGGACTAAAAATTTACTTACTAAATAAATATCTAGAAATATCCCAACATTTATAGATTTTACTCAATAATCAGATTGAAAATCTGTTTATACTTATTCCATTTACACATGAAGAAATTAAAATAATTGAGGGTAGTTTTTAGGGGTAGCTTTCGTATTTATTTAAAAATTTCTATGTTTTTGAATTCATAAAATTTGATAGAGGTTTATATGGTAAATTTTAAAACTAAACTATTTTTAATTGTAACAGGATTAATGTTCCTAATATTATCATTAGGTTTTATAATACCGATGATAATACCTGTGAATCCAATTGTAACTATTTTCTCTTCTCTTTATATTGGAATTTTAATCGTCTTATGTAGCTATGCTTATTGGCTTAAAAAATCCAAATGACTGAATATAATAGGAATTTGTTCTGTAAGTGGATATTCAGGACATATTTTAAGGTTTCTCGGGCGGGGGTTCTCTAATTTATTGCTATTTTAATTATATATCTTACTTCGCATAGTCATGTTACTTGCATTGCACCTTCAATTTTTCAATAATTATAGAAGATGTTTTATTGTATATGGTAAAATATATTGATAATTTGATTAAGACAGTAAAATCTAAAAATGCGAGGAAATAAAAATGAATGATGAAAAATTTTGTATAATAGACCTTGGTTTTACAAAATGTTATCTTTTGGAATGTTTTGAGGGTTATTTACTTATTGATACTTCTTATAAAGGTAAATATACGGTTTTTTTAAAAGAAATGGAAAAATTAGAAATTGATATTTCTAAAATAAAATATATTTTTATCACACATCATCATGCTGATCATGCCGGGTTTTCAGCTAAACTAATCAAAGAAACAGGGGCAAAGTTAATTGTAAACCAAAATGCACTGGTTCATTTAAAAGAAGGAAAAACAGGTGATATAATGAAACCCGTAGGTACTGTTATAAAACTTATACATCCTTTTCTTAGAATTCTCCATCGGAATACTAAATTTCCTCCAGTTTTACCAAAAAAAGATGATATAATAGTAAATGGTGATGATTATCATGTTTTAAGACAAATTGGTGTGAATGGAAATATTCTATACACACCAGGACACTCTAAAGATTCTATTTCGATTCTACTTGATAATGGAAACGCATTTGTTGGTGATTTGGTAATGAATAACTTTAATTCGGGAAATATAAAATTTATGCCATTCTTGGTTGACAATAAAGATGTTGTTTTGGAAGGTTGGGATAAAGTGATAGACAATGGTGCAAAAATTATTTATCCTGCACATGGGGATTATTTTACCACTGATGAGTTAATTCTTAGTAAAAGTAAAATTGAGGCTTAAACTAAAATATTTATAATAATTTTTCTCTGTTAAGTTTAGATGGACAGGATATTATTTTAGGGTTTCTCAGGTGGGGGTTCCTTAATTTAATTAATTGTTTTTAAAAAAAGAGAAAGAAAGTAAATTTTTATAATGATGTTTTTAAATATGGTAGTTCAATTTTTTCTATTGCTTTAGCATTATTAAGTGCTGTTAATTTAGTTTTGACAGTAGTTGATTTAGAGTATGCTAATTTACCATTTGCATATGATTTTTCAGTCATTTTAGTTGTTGTTTTACTTACCTTTAAAAAGTTCATTGTCATCATAAATTTAAATACAGTGTTCCATCCTTTAGATGTGTGTTTTTGATTTGTTGCTTTAAAAACAAAGGTCGAAGATGCTGTATTTGCTGATGTGATATACCAATTATTAATATATTTATCTGTACTAGTATGATAATAAACATTTGAACCAGAATTTGAGATAGTTGCAGCAGATGCAAATCCCGAAAAAGATATTATACTCACCAATAACAATGCTGTACCCATTATTTTCCTATTCACTCTAATCCCCCCTTAAAAATAAATAAGTAATATTATACATTTATAGTTAATTATACAATTTAAATACTCCAAAATTGTTAAGTATTTACTAAGTAATGAGTTTATGTAAGCGATGGACAGAACATATTTTAGGGTTTCTCGGGTGGGGATTCCTTAAATATTTTAGTTTTACGTGCATTTTAATGAGAATTTTTTTGTAACAGGATTATTTTTCAAATTTAAATAATTCATAATCTTAAAAAACCGATCCACATTAAGTATAAT
Organism: Methanobacterium sp.; assembly: GCA_003158115.1. GTDB lineage: Archaea > Methanobacteriota > Methanobacteria > Methanobacteriales > Methanobacteriaceae > Methanobacterium_B. Next base: position 10,604 of record PMGM01000091.1, on the reverse strand, counting down.
CCAATTATAATAAGTACAATCCCCATTAAGTAGTGGCCGTTTTTTTGCATCCATTTGTTAACCGGGGATAGGATTCTATTAGCCTTTTTAGGGAATAGAAAATACATTAGTAAAGGTATTTCGCATACTAGGAGTGTTATGAGTATCAAGATAATTAAAACAATTAATTTCCCATATATGTCTGCTGATGAACTACCTATTTGTTTTCCTGCTTCTAGAATAATTAGCGTAGTGGAAAAATTTATTAAAAACATTCCAAATCCAAAAGAGAGTCCTTTAATAAACTGTGTGAGTTTAGATGTTTTTTTACTATCTCCTAGAAAGTTCTTTGTTGTAGGTTTTTGAGCTTTAAAAATTCCTCTAAATCCTAGTATCAGTAAAAAAATTCCTAATATAACATCAATTAATGCTAAAATTGGATCAGGTTTATGAGATGCAGATGTTACTCCTACTCCTAGAATTATTCCAAACACAGCTACTATTGAAATCAGAATAATAGCCCCAATATAATATCCTAAACCCTGAACTTTAGGTCTTTTAGAAATTGATAAAAGCAATATTATACCCATTAAAGCTGTTGGACTAACTGCTGCCCCTAAACCCAATGGAATGATTTGCGTGAGAAGTGATGAAAATGCCAACATTATATTTACCTATTCCTTTCATTCTAAATATCACATCAAACTATATTAAGATTTGTATAAGTTTCTCTTTTGTATAAAACAGATAGGATAATAAATGGTAATCATTTTCTCATCGTCTGGTGCTGTAAGCCATGGATCATCAAGATGATTGGACATTTAATTAACCATTCTTACATTGTTTTACATTGATAAGATATTAATGATATTGAGAGTATAATCTAAGTTGTTGTTCTTGTAAGTGAGGACAGAACTATTTTTGGATTTTTTTAGAATGGAAAATTTTTTAATTTAAATGTTATCAGATTATTACGTTCCATTAATTGAAAAATATTAGTAGGAGGGGATAATATGGCAAGAAGAAGTATGAAAGTTTACCTATGTAAATGTGGTAAAGGAAATATTAAATTAGAAATACTTCATATTGAAGCGTCGACTAACGATGTTGAAAAATCATATTATTCGGCTATAACTCCCTGTTTTGTGTGTGGTGGGGTAATTGATAATCAAGATAATGATCTTTCACAATTAGTTAATAGTTACGATTATTTTAACTGAATTCTTTTTTTGTTTACACTTGCACTGTATGGCTAGTTTTTGTGATTTACATCACCAATTCTTAATAAAAAGTGTATATCGTTATGGAAATCCATTATAATTCAATATATTTAAATAAACGGGACTATAAACTATATAATGGTGATAAAATATGAGTGGACTACCAATAGCTCCTATAGGGAGAATAATAAAAAATGCTGGTGCAAAAAGAGTCGGTGGTGATGCTAAAGAATCATTAGCAAAAGCTTTAGAAGAACGTGGAGAAAATATCTCTATAAGTGCAGTTTTACTAGCAAAACATGCTGGAAGAGTAACTGTTTATGCATCAGATATTGAAATGGCAGTTAAACAGATAGGATAATATTCATTAATTTTTTTTTATTTCAAATTAAATCATATACATTTTAGGGTTCAGAGTCTTTCTTCATATTCTAATTCTTTAAATGTGATTTTAAATTCTGTTCCATGACCCATATCGAGTTTTAATTTTCCATTTAACTCCTTAACAAGACTATATACTAATTGCAGACCAATTGTTTCATTTATTTTTATATAAATATTTTTTGGAAGTCCTATCCCGTTATCTGCTATAATAAGTTCTAGTTCATCCAAATATGATTTTAATGTTATTTTTATTGTTCCTTTGTGTTCGGGGAATGCATATTTGATACTGTTAGTAATTAGTTCATTAATACTTAGACCACAGGTATGGCAGTTTCCATGTTCATTTCGATATCTTCAATGTCTAATTCTGTTTTAATTGTTCCAGAATTTAATTGTTGAGAAGATAGTATTTCAGCTACAAGTTTTTCGGTATAATCTTTGAAATTGAGGTTGGTGAAAGTGGATGATTCGTATTGTGGTGGAAAATTTAAGTATCATCAGAATCTAGATGGAGAGTATACTAAAAAAAATAAATTGGAATTGGGTGGCATTTGGTCTGGCATTTGTGATCACAATTTTAATAGGCATCTTTGGTGGAGAACATACATTCAATACTATACGTCTTATAAGACCATTAATTGGTGGAATAATTGGAGGTTATATTGTAGGAGACAATATTAATGGAATTATATATGAAGGAATTCCAGCAGGACTAGCAGGATTAATAGGCAGTCCATTAAGTATGTTATTATTTGGGAGTGGAATAACTATCCCTCTATCAAGGGGGATGCTTTTAATTGTTACAATAATATTAGCAATTAACTTTCTTATAATCTATTAATTATTGGTTCAATTGGCGGAATCATTGGAGCAACAATAAAAAAAAGGACTAATTAAATAAACAGTCTGTAAAATGCAAGGGTAATGTTAGTAAATCCAACTTAATTAGGATAGCAATAACTGAATATATCATGAAATATAACGAGTTGATTTGAAAAAGTTTAAAAGGATCGAAGTTATTTTTTTTGTAGGAGTCCGGACAAGTATATCCTTGAAGATCCTGAACATTATGCAACCGATAATAAAATAAAAACTAATCGTAAATAATTTTAGAATAACTATTTTATTTATATTCCTTCTTCTCTTCAAATAAGTAACTAAGAAATTATTTTTAGCCTTCAATATAAAAATATTAATAAGTTTGTAATAACAATAATATTGGAGGATAAAAATGGATGTTAAACAGATAAAGCTACAATATAAAGAAGATCTAGATGAGACTATAAGTCTTGGTGAAAAATATGAAAATAGTCTAGTTAAACAAATTGAGATATTGGAAGAATGATATATTATTAAAATACATTTAGATAATAATCAAGTTCTAGGAATTCCTATGTCGTCAGTATTCAATTATGGATATTCCAGAATATCATTTAAACCTTCGATAAATGCTATCTAATTGTTAATAACTTTTTTCATTTTAAAATAATTTTATTTACTTTTTTAAACAATAAGTCTACTCATTTTGTTTTCGTCTTCATTTATACCGTATTATATTCTAAGTATTTTTAGTGAGTGATTTTTTATCCTGCGGAGGCGATTATATTTGTGTTCTGATAATATAGAAGTAAAGTTAAGGATTTAGAGATGTATGATCCTATTGCTGAGATTTTACCTTCAAGGATCCAATCTTATAAACAACATTGTCCTAAATGTAATGTACAGATGTGTATCAGATGGGGTATTAATGAATAATGAAACTAACTTTGAGCAATTGAACTTTAAACTATCAGAAAAACAACTCGAAGACCTTGAAAACTATCAAATGCAATGGGTAATGTAAGTAAATCCAACCTCTTAGGATAGCAATAAATGAATATATCATGAAATATATAGACTTGTTAGACTGAAGTAAACTATGGAGGGTGTTAAATGGGGATAAGGCTGAAAAGTTTTAGAAGATTTGGTGAGATAGACTTGAGGAATAATAAGGATATATTATTTGTCGTTGGGCAGGAGGATAAAGAATTTCATGACTCGTATAGTGGATTTTTTTCAGATGATGACCCTAATGAAACCATAATAGACAATTTGTTATTACACAAAGGAACTGATCAATTATTAGAAATAATTTATAAAAGCGGAAAGAACAGGTTTTTAAATCTTAGACTCATTCACAGTTACCACTATCAAGAATATTCAAACGAAGAATGATTAACAAATCCTATATAAAATAAATCATTAATAACCTTTTGATTTGGTTATTTCTTCAAATGAAAGTCTTATCAACACTGTTAATAACAATTAGTTAAATAAATAGTAATAGGTATTTTAATGAAAATATGTTTTAATGAGAAATGCATTAATTAGTTAATTTTAATAAGAATATAATCAATGCATTTCAGCAGATGGTGGAAACGTTGCAACTAACCATCAATTTTAAAATATTTAAATTTTTTTTAATTTGGGTGGTTTACGATGATTATTGCAAAGTGTAGGAAATGTGGTAAGAAATATGAATTAAAACCTGATGAGAAACTTTCTGACTTTCAATGTGGATGTGGAGGAGAATTAAAGTTTCATTACACCATTGATGTGGAATATGATGAGAATAATGACTCTAAAAGAGAAATTATATCTAATGGTAGAGGATATGATGAAAAACTGAGTGATCATTTACATAATACTAAAAAAGATGATAATTCAGGGGTTTTTATGTATAATAAAATATTATTACCTACAGATGGATCAAAATGTGCCTATGAAGCAGCCAAACATGCAATATGGGCTGCGAATTCATCTAAAGCAGATATAATTGTTTTAAATGTTGTTGAACTCCCTAAACGTCCCGAACTAAATTCAGAAGATGCTGAAAGTAAACTAAACATATCAAGGGAAGAAGGGAAAATAGCATTAGACGAAGTATCCCAACTTTTAGACAAATCGTTGGGAGAAATTAACGCTTCATTCATAATTAAAGAAGGTTCTCCCGCAAAGATAATACTCCAAACAATAAAAGACAACAATATAGATCTAGTTGTTATGGGAACATCAGGAAAAAGTGATTTAGACAAGTTATTGATGGGAAGTGTAGCTGAAAAAGTTGTGCAAAATGCAAAATGTGCTGTGACTATTATTCATTAATGTTCATTCTTCCAGTCCATTTACTTAGGTTACTGTTAATCTATTGACTTTTAAATTGTATCTTGCCTGAATATTTGTTAAAAATTTGATAATTATTATAAAATTTGAAAGTTTTGAATTTGTAATTTAATTATTAGATCTACATAATTTTTAAATCAACAAAAAATTAAAAATAAGAGGAAATTATATTTTTTTGGTTGCTATTCCTATTCTTTTGTTATATTCTCTTTATAAAAGCGTTTTATTTCTTGTGCAATTGGTTCTGGCTTGCCGTAATCTTGTGCTGCTCCATGGTCGAGACCTTCAAGTTCAACAAGTTTAGAATTGGGCAATACTTCATTTAAAGGTTCCTGTGAGTCTCTTAATAAAGGTTCAGTCTCACTACCGTAGAGTAATAATACTTCTGCTGATACATTTTTGTAGTTTTCAAGTGTTCCTTCTGTGTTTAGACCGACTTTGACTTCATACTGGAATGGGATCAGAAGTTCCTTAAGGGGTATGTCATAATCTTTAGTACCTTTTTAAATGTAAAACTATTTTTTTTGATCTTTAATTTTGACATCAAATTGGCAGAAAGAGTAGCCACTAGTCCAGCATCTAAGTTCTTTGGCTGTTACATCCTTTTTTGTAAGCTCTGTAAAAACCCCAGTTATAACACCTGCTTCAAAAAAACATATAGGTTTGCCCACATTGGGTAAATCAGCACATTCAATGCACTCATAAACCCTTATATCCATAGTTTTTTCCTCTTTTTCCTCTTTTTCACCAAATATATCAACTATGCCTATTTTGTAATCAGCTAAAAAAGTTATTAAATCATCCAAACTTTTAATGATCTTCTGTTTAACCAATTTTGTTCCGAATTCCATTCCCCCTACAAAACTCGTTCCCTGACCCGTAGAAGCCAACTGCTCAGGCATGTTAAAATGTCCTAATCTAAAAGTACTCGCATAAGCACTATCAGATTGCTCACCAACATCTTTACTTAAAAAAGGTCTCGAAGGATTAATTATATCACTTATCTCTAATTTATCTTCTTTAACCTTAGATCTAGGACCAATAAATGTCCCATTTAAGATTTTTTCATTTTCTATCTCTTTTCCTGCAAGAGAACGATAAAACTTAACAGCTTCCTCATAATCCTTCTTATCCATAATCAACCACCACACCATATATTTTATTATGTAATCTTATGATCTTAAATTGTTAAACAGATATCTATCCCTATAAATATTATCTAGTTTATTCCCTAATTTATATATTGTTATATTCTACTTTTTTAGCGCTCCTAATGAGTCAAAAATGTTCCTATTCACTTATTAATAATCTCTTTTCATTCGATTTAGTTCACTTTCACTAGAATTATAAATAAATGACTGAAAATAGATAATAATCCAAAAAAAAATAATGGGAATATTACAATGATTTACTAAAAATCCCATATAATAATAAAAAGGAAAATTGATCTACATTTATGTTTCTATTAAATAATTATTATTACCATTAAAAACAATATAATAAATAACATATAAATTTTTAGAATTAAAATTTTTTTTTAGAATTTCTGACTTGGGAGGTTTAATCAAAAAATGTCAAAGGAAACTGAAGACCAGCTCCGTGATGAAATAAATGAAATGAAAAAAGAAATAGAGAAGTGTATAAAAACTAAAAAAGCCCTTAAAAAAAGTGAAGAACGTTTCAGAACCCTTGCTGAAACAGCAATAGATGGAATAGTAACAACAGATGATAATGGAAATATCTTATATTTTAATAAAAACATTAAAACATTATTTGGATACTCTAATGAAGATTTAGCTAGTAAAAATTTAACAATATTAATGCCGGAAAAATTTAAGGGAGACTATCTAAATGGATTAAAAAAATACAAAACAAGCGGAAAACACAAACTTGTAGGTAAAACAGTTCAAACAGAAGGTTTAAGGAAAGATGGTACAACATTCCCTTTTGAAATGTCACTTGCCGCTTGGAAATCGGACAAAACTACATATTTCACAGCAATAATCAGAGACATGACCGAAAGAAAAAAAGCAGAACTAGCAGTTAAAAAAAGTGAAGAAAAATACCGTTACATAGTAGAAAAATTCCTAAAAGTCTCAAATGAAATACTACAAGAAATGAACAAACCTTAAAAACTAGAGATAGATTTACCTCAAAATTAAATATATATTTAAATATTTTAGGAGTTAGAAAATTATCGAATGAAACAACGTTATATATTTAGTGATTCATTTTTTTTCAATTACAAAACCTTTGTCTGTAATTGTGTAGGTTGCTTCAAAATTGTGTATTTCATCATTTTCTTCAGAAAGATATTCAAAATGTATATTTTTTCCATCTAGTCTTATTATGTTGTCAAAAAGTGATTTTAAAATGTTTTCTGTCTCTAAATCTGCAACACCTTCAGTGTAAGCAATAATACCAGAACCTCTAGCTTCGCGAATACGTCTTAAATAGGCTTTTAAAACTCTTATTACCATCTGATCAGGGTTGAATGTTATTAGTGTATTAATGGAGTCAAGTACCGATCTGAAGTGATTGGATTTTTTGTAGACTGATCTAGTTCCAATACCAATTTTAACCATCATATCAGAAGAATTTGCTACTGAAGATGATTTTATATTGTTGGTTTCCTCTAATTTTGCACCTGATAGATGTGAAATCCCATCAATAACATATAGTGTTTGGTTTTGTATGTAGTTCATTATTAACCACTGAAATTCCATCATGTTACTTTGCAGTTGTTTTAAACTTTGATCTGTTGTTAGATAAAGGCATGGTTCTTGTTTTAAAAGTCCATGGTATGTGAATTGGTTGCAAAATATTGATTTACCAGTTTTTGGAGGGCCGTATATTAAAGTGGTTGATTTTTCTGGAATACCACCTTCACTTATCTCCGATATTGTGAGTTCGTCAAATCCTGGAATTCCTGATTCAATTGTCGGGATCATATAATAACCTCCCTAAATGTAAATCCATCCCATAAGATCATATTACTAAACCTTCGTCTGTTATTTGATAAGGTGAGCTTCTTTTTCCTATACCTTTCATGGCTTCAACTGTTAATTCTTTCCCGTCTAACCTTACAATGTTGTTAACCATGGTTTTGAGTATTGTTTCTACTTTTTTATCTGCTGAATCTTCTGTGTAAGTTATTATTGATGTTCCACCAGCTTCATTGATTCTCATTAGGTAAGCCTTTAAAACGCGTAGTATCAGCATGTTCTCGTTGTAAGCTAATAGGGTTGTGGAAGAATCCAGCACTGACCTGAATCTGGGATTATTTTTGTTGACATATTTAACACCATAACTAACCTTAACCATAATATCAGTGGGGTTGTTGATGTAGGAGGATACAATATTTTCATTTTTCTGAGGCTTACCCTCAGAGATATTTGAGGTTGTGTTGATTGTATAGAGAGTTTTATCTTCGATGAATTTGTTGATTGGTCGCTGGAAATCAAACATCATGTCTTCGAACTGTTTTATTCCTTGATCAGTCATAATGTAGAGACATGGTTCATCATTTAAAAGTCCCTGATATGCAAATTGGTTGCTGAATATTGTTTTACCCGTTTTTGCGGGTCCGTATACTAATGTTGATGAGTTTTCGGGGATTCCACCCATTGCACTTTCTGACTTAGTTAGATCATCAAATCCGGGAATTCCTGATTCAATACATGGAATCATCCTAATCACCGTATAAAAGATTTAAAAGAGTATCAAGCGCTTCTTCCACACCAGTATTTTCATTAACTATAGTTGGTATTATAGGAATACTCTTATCGAGTTTCATAATTTCTCTGATTTGTTCAGGGGATAGTGCTCCGGGAAGATCCTGTTTGTTAGCTACAATAATCTTTGGAATAGCTTCAGATTGTGTTTTGTTTATCATTTCCTTAGCTCTAGCAAAAGTTTGAGGTTCTGTGGAGTCCACTAATATAAAAGCTCCAACTGCTTCCTTAGCCAGTACATCTAGCATAAGGTCGAAACGTTCCTGGCCCGGTGTACCAAATACATCTGCTACAAAACCTTTATGATCTACATGGCCTATATCCATAGCAATGGTGGTTGGAAACTTTTCCATGGCCATCCTCTCCACTGATACAGATTTTTTTGATATTGATTTTACAAAACTAGTTTTTCCAGCGTTATATGGTCCTGTAACAAGAATTTTTGGAATATATATTTTCACACCACCAGGCTGCAACACAAAAAAGAGAACCAAGTTTTTTGAAGGTGTGGTCCATGATGCACTAGTTACCATGAACCCCTGACCAATAATTACACGTTCTTCTATACTTGTTAAACTAATAACACTATCTACACTATTTTTTATGTTTTCTATGATTTTAGGGTCGTAGTCCCATTTGGTGAATATATACACTAAAATAGTATTTTTTTCTTTTGCACGTTTATTCCATTTACTTATTATCTCGATTATTTTATCATCATCTAGGTAATCTAAGAGTGTGGATAAATTGTTTATTACTCCAACTCCATTGGGAATATCATCAATGGCTTTCAGTACGATTCCTTCTATTTGGGAAAGTTCATCTATGGTATATTTACCCATTGGAGGTACTCCCATGAAATTAGAACTTCCATCAACAAAGAAAACTTTTTCTTCTTCAAGATATTTTTCAAGGTTCCATCCATACTTGTTGAATTCATATATAATATTTTGTGGTTCTGTTACGTTGGTGAAGATAAAACCTTTATCCCCATCTTCGATGTTCCCGTTGAGTATTTGATATCCAAAGGCTTCACATTCAACACCAGGTACCGCGCAAAATAGGATGGATGATCCTCCTGGAATACCTCCTCCCAGAAAGTCATCAAGCTTGGGGATGTGCGTTTTTTTCATAACTTTTACATCTCCCTTAAAATTTCATTAACCTGCCCTGCACGTGTTTCCATCTCAAAGAATATAAGCCCCAATTGGGCTTCAGGTTCGGTTAAAACAGTTAAAATAGCCTTTAAACCAGCAGGTAAAAGAACTATGGTTCCTTTTCCTGTTTTAACTGATATTTGTGATACAGTTCCAGTTGTCATCTGTCCTGANNCCCTCCTTAGAAACTACCCCACAAGCTTTTATTTGCCCCACCTGCATCAGACCAGTAAGAACATCATCCAATTTCTCCTTTTTAGTTTTGCTCATCTAATACCCCACAAATTTTTATTTTTAAGTCAAACTCATGATAAATTTATGAAAGTAACTATTTCTATTAGTAATATTGATAGTTATTATTATTTAAAATATCGATCAAATATCACAGATAAAATAAATTACTAATCCATTAAGAAAGAACTTTCTTACTTCCTATTAAAATAAACATAAAATATTTACCAGAGATATAATGTAATAATAATGGGAAAGAGGAAACTCAAACTAAAAAAAGAAATCTGGATGATATAGTTACTTTTATGATGTTTGGGCAACTTAAAACTAATAAGATTGGATTTAATGAGATGATCCGGGATATAAAATAACCTTGTTGGATATGGAACCTACTTGAAAGTGGGTAGGATGTGATTTTTTATGGAGAGGGGTCCTGAAAAAATAATTTATTATTGGGCTTATAGAAAATCTTTGGAATTGTATGGGATAAAGTTCTGCATTGATATGGAAAGAAATTGGTCAAAAATTTACTGATGAATTTGAAAGACTTGGAATGGATATGATCACTCCATAGGCTAGTTTAGAATCTGTTAAAAAGTAATTTACCGAAACTTTCAATTTTGCAGAGGACGTCAATATAAGATAATGAAGAAATAGTTTTAACAGTCAAAAACTGTGTTCTACGCCCAATAACCGATCATTTCAAAGCCCAAAGCCATGCCCCTACTCCCATGTCC
>PMGM01000093.1:31515-34264 GCA_003158115.1 Methanobacterium sp. | reverse complement strand
ATCAAGTAAATAGAAATTCTCCTCTTTATTTCAAACTTCAGTCTAATAAGTTTAATTCTCCTTTCCGATGAGTATACATCCTATCTAAAAAATAATTACAAATCTATTTAATTCTCATAAATAAATTTACAAAGAAAATTTAGGGAAATGGTGAAAAAATGAGTAATTTAATCCATAAAACTGATGGTGGATTCATGAAAAACCAGGACAAAGGAGTTAAATGCCAACATTGTGGTTACTTTATTAAACAAAACAATATCACATCTACATATTTACATGGAGAAATATCATTACCATTCCTTTCAGGACCTGCAAAAAATGACTATATAAAAAAAAATTAGTTAATTTAAGTAATTCTTATTCAAAATTATTCAAACAATAAATATCATTAGTAATAGGAGTGTTTATAAATGGATGATAAAAAAACCAGTGAACTTATGGCTAAATGTGAAGCAATGAAGAATGATCCCGCTTTAATGAAAGAATGTAAAGTTATGTTAGAAACTATGGTAGACAAAAAGGTTGAAATGGAAGATGAACCTGGACAGACTTATGTCAATATGGTGAATAACATTTCTGCAGAAGATGTACCAAAAGTACTAGAAATGGCACTTAAAATAGCGAGAAATGATAAAATAAAGGATCCCGAAATAAAAAATGCTGCAGAAAGAATTATAAGAACACTAGAACCATTATAAACTTTTTTTTTATATCGATGAAGAGGGTTAAGAATCCAGTTGTTAAAGTAAAATGTTTATGAACATAACCAACAATAAAAAAAAAGACAGTATAAAATAAAGTCATTTATGTGAGATAAAATCGATTTGTAGTACATAGATAACACATTTTCATGATATGGTAAGTGTGACATCATAAAAAACTGGAAATAGGGTAAACTTCCAATTAAAAGACATATACAACAAAGTATCATTCTTACAATAGATCAACGAGGAAATAAAAATGATAAAAAAAGCTGTAATTGCATTAATCGTTATATTAGCTATTGTGGGATTAGCATTTGCATCAAACAACATAAATACCAAGAATACAACTAACGCAATTCCAACTACTAACACAACTCATTCAATGAGTCCTATGAAACAAACAAACTTTATCGTAACAAAGAATACTACACAGAATAATAATACTCAAATTAATATATCTCTTGCAGAAGCCAGGAATATAGCAGCTACTTACATTCAAGTTTCTGGAGCAGTAGCAGGTATGCCCACATTAGTTTATCAAAGCAATAAGCTAGTTTATATAGTGCCTGTTATGGAAAATGGAACAAATGTAGGTGAAATAGATATAGACGCACAAACCGGACATAATTTAGGAGGGGCAGGAGGAGCACCTTAATATATATACTCTTTTAATTTTATTTTAATTTTTAAATAACAATTTAAAAAATCAAATTATACTAGTTTTAATTTACTATTTCTGAAATTTTAATATAATTTATCGAATTGTTAAAAAAAACTGTATTCCACAACGTCAAGATTTTTTTTTTATGAAACTAGAACATAATGTGAGACTAATTTAGACTATTCAGTTTCTACAAAATTTGATAGTTAATGCCTATAAAATTCAATGGGAATAATCCTCCAGATATAACATATATCTGCAAAAGAGAATATATAGTTGATAATTAATTTATTGAATAAATGTTGATCAAATCTTAATTTTTTTTTTTTAAGAGTATTAATTTTGTTTAATAAAATTATACAATATTTTATTAAACTTAACAACCATATTAAATAAAAAAAATCTCTAATTTTTTTTTGGAGGATTTTATGGATGAGAATGATAAACTACATAGAAAAGCTGAAGAATTAACTCAGAACAGATCTTATAAAAGCAATAATGGATTTAAACATGAAGATTATGTTCATGAATTGCGTGTACATCAAATAGAATTGGAACTCCAAAATGAGGAGCTCCGAGAATCTCAGATAAAGTTAGAAAATTCACAAAGAGAATATTTTGATCTTTACAACTTTGCACCTGTAGGATATTTCACATTGGATAAAGATGGCATTATTTTAAAGGTAAACATTGAAGGCTCTGCATTACTAAATATTGAAAGAGTTAAACTCTACAATAACGCTTTTATTAGGTTTGTTCCGGTAGATCAACGAAACAAATTCCATCATCACATTAATAATGCCTTAGAAATAGGAACTAAACAAACATTAGAACTTAAACTTCAAAAAAGAGAGGATAACCCATTTTATGCATATTTGGAAACCATAACAGTCAAAGATGAAAATGGAAATTTCAAAGAATTTAGAATCACAGTAACTGACATCCAAAATCTTAAAAATACTGAAGAAGCTTTAAAAGAGAGTGAAGAACGTTATCGTCAAATTTTTGTCAATAATCATGCCCCTATGCTCCTAATTGATCCAATTAATGGAGATATTGTAGATGCCAATCCTGCTGCTACTAATTTTTATGGCTACAAATTAGATGAACTGATTAAAATAAAAATTTCTGACATCAACGTTTCTGAAGATAAGTCTATATTAGAAGAAATGCAGAAAGCTGTATCAAAAGAAAAAAACCATTTTATATTTAAACATCTTTTAGCAAATGGTGAAATAAAAGATGTGGATGTTTACAGTGGTTTAATTAATCAAAGAGGCAGAAGTCTACTTTATTCGATAGTTCATGATGTTACTGCTCAAAAAAAAGCTGAAATAGCACGTCGTAATAGTGAAGAACTTTTCAGATTAATATTTGATCAATC
>PMGM01000093.1:31305-31502 GCA_003158115.1 Methanobacterium sp. | reverse complement strand
GGATATTCAAAAGAAGAGTTATACTTAATGAAATTCACAGAATATACCCATCCTGATGATATAGACGAAGAAATAGAGCAGTTTAACCGAATAACTTCAGGTAAAATTGATAGTTTTGAAATGGAGAAAAAATATATTCACAAAAATGGTGAAATACTCTGTGCCAATTTATTCATATCTGCTGTAAAAGATCAGTT
>PMGM01000093.1:0-31246 GCA_003158115.1 Methanobacterium sp. | reverse complement strand
GAATTAGAACAATTCGCTTATGTGGCATCTCATGATTTAAGAGAACCTCTGCGTATGATAACGAGTTTTCTTGAACTATTAAAAATGAGATATGAAAATGATCTTGATGGAGAAGCTAATGAATTCATAGATTATGCAGTAGATGGAGCTCAACGTATGGATGTGATGATTAAAGATCTTTTAGATTATTCTNNGTAGTCAAGAAAGAAAATTTGAATATTTAAAGAGCGAAGAAATATTAAATACAGTTTTAATAAACTTAAAATCAACAATAAAAGATAATAGTGTCAATATAATTCATGATCCATTACCTTTAATCTATGCTAATAATCAACAAATGGTACAATTATTTCAGAATCTTATAGGAAATGCTATTAAATATCGTGGCAANNGTGGCAAAGAAAATCCGGAGATACAAATATCTTATGAAGATGTAGATGATGAATATATTTTCTCTATTAAGGATAATGGAATTGGGATAGATGAAAAGCATTTAAAAAAGATATTTAATATCTTTCATCGCCTACACACGAGTGAAGAATATGAAGGGACAGGAATTGGTTTAGCTATCTCAGAAAAAATATTAGAAAAACATCGTGGAAAAATTTGGGCCGAATCTGAAACAGGTAAAGGAACAATATTCCATTTCACAATACCCAACCAAAACTATTGATAACTTCATTTTAATCTGGATATATTGTAATTTCATGAACCAAATCTGCTAGAAGTACTATATCCCAAAAGTAATGGTTGTATAGTTTATAAAAAAGAAATAGAGTAAGATACCAACTTATACTAAGTTTTATTTTCTAATTCTGAACTTTTAATATCCTCATTGGATTGTTAAAAAGGAACAAACTGCATCTCCAACATCAAAAATTTGTATATGATTTTAACTCCACATAATAATTCATTAATCTCAGTTATTAAATAGAATGGATAATGTTACTAGTTGACTTATAGTTACTAAAAAAAAGTATAGAATATATTCCAGTATTTACTAATTCTGAATTTTAAAGTCCATAATTAGAAATATTCGTTGGAGATTCAGACTAAATGTCTACTTTTATTAAGTATTAAATATTAATTTTTCTTTGCTTTAAAATTCTTTTGCTGTATTTTCGATAAATGAATTCTACTAAAAACGCTGCAGTAGTTACAGTTATTAATAGTTCAAGGGTTAATGGTGAATTATAGATTTCGTAGTAGATTAGTACGGTTAATGCGAATATGCAGCCTATTATGGCCAGCCAGATGATGTATTTGTTAGCGTTGGTTTGTTTATGTACTTTGAGGTGTGCAAAGTTCACTCCAGCATAGATTATTAGGAATAATGCACTGCCCATCATTGCTACGCTGCTCAAGTTAAGGAATATTGTGAAGAGTATAACAATGGCGCTGGTGATGAGTAAACCTTCTTTACCATCTCTCCATGTGGTTCTATTGAAAATTTTAGGTAGTTCACCTTTTTTTGCCATTAGATAACTTACATTAGCTCCTCCGTAAAGTGTGGCATTAATTGCAGATGAAGTTGAAATTATAGCTGCTATGGCCATTATAGTAAATCCTATTGATCCTGCAAATGGTTCTGCTGCCACTGCCAGTGCATAATCTGCTGTTTTAGCAATCTCCGGAATTGGAAGATTTCCCACCACAACTAAAGAAACCAGTACGTATATGAGCATTACTAGTGCAACTGCGATGTACAGTGCTCGGGCTATGTTTTTTTTAGGGTTTTTTATATCCTCCGCAGTATTGGTTATTAAACCAAAGCCTTGATATCCTAAAAATAATAATGCAGACGCTGTTAATATATTATTAACATGAGGAAATTGTGAAATTGTTAATAAGGAAGGTTTTATAAAAAACAATCCCACTAATGCAAAAACCATCAGTATTCCTACTTTTATTCCAACAATTATTATTTCTGATCTTCCCACTACTTTGGGTCCCAAAAAATTGATGCCTGTGAAGATCAGGATAATTAGAATCGCTAGAATAGTAACAGAGAGTCCTGATTGACCCATGGGTAAGAAAATAGAGGCATAACTTCCAAATGCCTCTGCGTAAACACTTAGGGCAAAGATGAAGCCAATCCACAATAGAAAATTGAATCCACCACTCAGGACACCGTCACCAAATCCTCTGACTAAAAATTCTACTGGTCCTCCTGCAGATGGATATTTAGTAGCTAATTTGGCGTAGGAGTAAGTACTTAAAAGTGCAATTGCACCTCCAATAATAAAAGAGATATAAACTACATTACCGGCTATTGTGGTTGCAATACCTAAAATGGAAAAAATACCTGCTCCGATCATACCGCCTATTCCAATGGCCACGGCAGACCAAATACCAATAGGTTTTCCATTTAAAGCTTCTTTACTTTTACTCATCATTAAGTGTTTAGAACATTCTAATTGTTATTAGTAGCGTTTTATGTTCAAAATGACTATCCTTCATACTTAGAGGATACCATCAGCGACAGTTAATATTCAGAACATTCACTAGATTTCCATATAAACATAAAAGTTAAACATAAAATGGAACTTAAACAATATCTATCTCAAATTAATCGGTATCTATGAGTAAATGATATTGTAACTAAATAACCGCTTCGTAACCTACGGGTTTAGTAATCCTGATATTTCTAGAGCAATTCCATTTGCAAGGGCGGTAGATCTTACTTTTTGTTTTTCAAGATCTTTATGATTTTCTTTTGGAAGATATTTGTCAATATTTTCATTTAAATCATCTTCGGCTAATGGCATTGTAAAGGTAATTGCAGAGTTTCCCCTTCTTGAATAATTCAAATCAGTTGTAAAATGCCAATTTTTTTAATGTTTCTAGGGTATGGTACATTACATGCTCCAAGTATCTTGGCCATGTTTTTTATTATTTTAGTTAATTAAGTATTAGGATTCTCCGTGATACACTTTGATGTTTTTTTGTAAACTGTAAATTAGTTTGTATAAAGCTTCTTTCTTTTATCTGGCATATCTTGAATTATTTTTTCCGCTTCTTCAGGTGTTACTGCTTTACGATTTCCACATTCATCTTCAATGATCACTCCACTATTTTTGACTAGTTTAAATCTGTTTTTTCTGACTTCTTTGTCTGGATGACAGATGAATTGGCAGTTGCTACATGTATATTCTAATTTATATTGGGGGATTAATGGATGATAGAAATAGTCTCCGTTTTTGGGTCTTTGTAGATATGCGGGTATTGCGTTTAACATTGCAAATTTAAAGTCTTCATCCTTTTCTGGGAGGTCTATTCTTGTTGGTGACCATGTTGACCATTTTTTGGAAGTATGTAGACCTGCGAATCCTGAGCATACAATTCCACATCTTGAGTAATCTCCGCGTTTACCATATTCAAATTCTTCTCCACCCATTTCTATTATTGTTTTTTCATTTTTTGGAATGAACTTTGGTATACAAATAGCTGTACATAGCTTACATTCATCACAATAGTTTTCTGATTTAGGCAAAGGTTCTGTTGCTTTAAGATCTGCAGTCGTTACAACTGAAGCTAAAACAATTGCTGCACCAAATTCTTTGGTTAAAATATGACCTGAATGTCCAAAGAATCCTACTCCGGATCTTGCTGCTAGATATCTGTGTGAAATAATAGGTTTCATATCCCTTATTCCATTGGGAGTATCTTTTCTGTATACAAAATTTGGGGATATGGCTTTAGATTCAAATCCAATCATATCTAAAAATTCTGCTATCTCTGAGGCAATTCCACGTGTAAATGTTGTTGTACGTATTTTATTTTTATTTAATGAATGGTCTTTTTTGCTTAGGTATGGTTCAATAAGATTTTGATCTAATGGGACTGCAAATACTAATGCAGATTTTGCTCCAGGTAAAACATAATCTAAATCTGTTGATACAGGACCACCTTCAAGAGTTTTTTTAGTTACTATACCAACTTCAGAGGCACCTAAATCTTTTGCCATATTTTTTACAACTTCTGAAAGATCATTTTTAGATAAAACGTTCTTCGCTATAAATTTAGAATTTTTAGACACAAATTTTAAAGTCTTTGCAGTATCTGACATTTTCAAGTTTATCACCTAATGTTAAATAGAAATTATTCAGTATGCATTGATTTTTGAAAATTAGCTAGAATCCTGAGAAGATTAAATCCTTTTTTGGTAATCATGTAATCACCTCGTTCATGCCTTTGCAGTATGAGATCTGTTTCTAACAGTTTTTGTATATGGAAAAGTAGATTACCGCCCTTAAGTCCTGTTATTTCAGAAAGGGAAGAAAAAGTTCTGGTTTCGGAGGTTATAGATTTGAGTATTTGCAACCTTTGTTTATTTGATAATGGTTCAAGTACACTTTTAACCATAATCTCTTCATGAATAGCAGAAATTTCAGCTTTTTTTTCTTCATTAGTGCTGTAAATCTGAAATGAGCTAATAAGATTTAATTGTTTCTCAAATAATGAGTTAACTTCAGAAAAACAAATATCACATTTGGCAAATGGAACTCCTTTTTTTAGTTCACATAGTTCTGCTCTTTTCTCATTAATGATATCATTAGAAACATTATCTTGGAGGATAAGATCTTCGTTGTTTGCAAGGAACTCATTAAATCTTGATTTACATGTTTCCCGCAGATCGTATGGATCCACCATACCCCGTTCCAGGCTATTTTTTCTATCATAGATACATAAGATGTGACGGAATTTAAAAAATCTTTTTTTAAATTGGTCAACATCATATCCAAATATTCTTTATTGGATCTTTCCATCAAACGTTTTAGATCTTGGTGTATTGAGTCTAATTTAGTGTCAATGTCCACCATTTTTTCATTGTAGATTTCTTCTACCTTTTCCATGCAATAGTTTCTTCTTTTTATTGATATTAAAGGTTTCTATTAAGACCATGAAGGTCATTTTAGTAATTATAATGTATTTAGTATCCCAAACAAAAAAAGGTTCATTATTAAAAATGATAAATTGTATATACTACGCTATTCAATATAATAAGTGAGCAGGGATTGTTTTACGTTAGTTTTCAATTATTACAAATTGTTTTTCGCTTAATTATATTTTGAATGGAATATACTCCCTGCTCACCTCCCATTTATAAAGGATTTTTTAATGAGATTAATAATTTATTTTATATTATTTATTTTAAAAAAAGGACGAAGTGGTAAAAATGATAGATAGTAATTTAAAATTTGAGCATACTGAAATAGTAAAGGATGTGCCTTTTGAAGCTAGGGGCTTTTTATATTTCTCAATAGAGAATAAATTTGGAGAAGATCTTACAAAACTTGAGAAACATTTAAAAGTTTGGAATTTTGAACATCCTGATGCTAAAGCTTACTTTAATAAAGCGGTAGAAAGGGATGATAAAACATATTTTGCGGTAACAATTGAATTCGACTACCCTACATATCTAAATGAAAAAGTGGTAAATAGATTAATAGATGAAACTAAACAAAATTTCACAACTTTCTTTCATCAAAAACTTAAAGAAATTTAATTATAAATTTCTTATATTTTTCTAAATAATTTCTTTAACATTCATGAGATATGTTAATAATTCCCCTTTTTTTATAATATATTTTATCAAATAAAAATAATATAACGTTTGGAGTAATTTAAATGTTAAAACGGTATTAAAAACTTGTTTTTCTTTTATTATTGCCTTAAATTAACGAAGGAACTTGTAAGAATTTATTGAATAAAGGAATAATTCATGAATAGTTAATTCAAAAAAATCATTCCAATCATGAGTTATGTCTACTCAAACTTTAAAAATGATAGTTCAATATAAAATTAGCTGCCTATAATATTTAACATGAGGTAAAGGTGAATTTAAAAGGCTTCAAATACTTATATATCTATATAAAATCAATTTAGTGATTATATTCTTATTGATGAAATTTTTAATCTCCAACTTTAAATTCTTAAATATCATATAGATACATCAATAAACTACGACCAATTACATTTTGATACTTATCTTATGAGGTATGTAAATTAAACCCTAGTTAATAGCAATAACAGATATAAATATGGATATAAAATGATATTTATGATTCTAAAAATATATATATATGTGGTAATATATGAACAATGGTCATGATAACAGGGAAAAAGATGGAAAAAGAGCAGCTAGAATTGGAGTTGCTGGGAATGTTATTTTAACAATCTTAAACGCTGTAATTGGATTGGCAGCAGGCAGTACTGCACTTATAGCAGAGGCTGCGGATAATTTTGGAGATGTGATAAGTAGTTTAATAGGATTAATTGCATTTCGTATAGGTTTAAAACCAGCTGATAATGATCATCCCTATGGACATGGACGGATAGAACCAATAGTTGGATTAATTATTGCTTTTATATTGTTTTATATTGCTTATCAAATATTTTCAGATGCATATATTAAATTTACAATGATTCATTCCATAGTACCTCCGGGATGGATTGCTGCAATAATGGCAATTGTAGCATTGTTTATTAATCTATATATGAGTGTATACCTCCTAAAAACGGGTAAAAAGGTTAATAGCCAAATTTTAACAGCTACCGGTAATCAGAAACGAGTAGATGTAATGGCATGTGCTGCAGTAGCAGGTGGTGTGATAGGTTCACAATTAGGTTACCCGATATTAGACCCTATTTTGGCTGTTATAATAGCTATTCTAATAGTTAAAACAGCACTGGAAATGGGTAGAGATAATTTCAATAGTATCATGGGGAAAGTACCTCCAAATTTAGAAAAAAAAATCAGTAAAGTAGTATTGTATATAAAAGAGGTTAAATCTGTACATAATATCAAAATAAATCCTGTAGGGCCATATTACTATGCAGAAATGGATATTTTCCTTGATGAAAAATTGAATGTAGAAGAAGCTTATCAAATTACTAATCAGGTTGAAAAAATAGTTTTAGAATCAATTCAATTTGTTAATGGGGTAAGTATTCATGTACATCCTCAGGATAAACCTAATTCCTATAAAACCTGATGATATCATGAATTTTTAAAGGAAATAATGATATTTATTTAATGCTTTTAGAAAAGGCTATTTTTTTTTAAGTAGTTCATCTGGTGTTATTACATTTTTTAACCATTTAAAATCTTTTGTATTGTTAGTTATAAGTAATCCATTTAATTTTTCTGCTGTAGCACCTATAGAATAATCTCTTGCATTATCTTTAAAATCCCCTCTTCCAATTGCCATTAACGCTGCTACTAATGCTTCTTCTTTTCTAAATGGAATTACCGAAACGTTCATTGTTCTAAAAACGTATTTACCATAGATTCTGTATTACTTTTTTTTAAATTATGATAAAGATATTCTAAATAAGCAAAAGCAGGTAGATATTTCTTTTCTGGAGATTCTAAAAGTCATTCACAAAACTTTTTATTATTAAATATATTAGTATTGATGTAATTATTATGTTTTACTTAGACCATTTTTTTGCTAATTTTATTCCCTGATGGGTGATAGTTGCTTCAAAACCATCTAAATATGGCTCAATTTTTATATACCCCTCTCCTTCTAAATAATTAGCTATTGTTATTAATTCTTCCGGTTTTAAATCTGATTTTTCTTTTAAATCTTTGCTATCTATTTGATATCCCTGATTGTTATTATAGGATTCATATAGAATTTTCAAGATTTTTTTATGTTCTTCATCCATTTTAAAATTCCTCCAAATAAACTATTTCAATAAAAAATTTTGAATAAACTTAGGGACTAACAATAATTAATATAACTTAAATACACTTTAATAGTTTTATTTTAGAAATTATACATATTTAAAATTCGGATAACTCGGAAATGAAATCCTATTAATCTTCTCTTCGTTATGAAGTGTTTAACAGAGATGTTACAAATGTATTGGATGTGAAGCATAATCATTATGTGTGCATGTTTAGTGTATAGAAAATTCTATGTGGTGTTTATGATGAAAAACATTAAAATTCGAGCTAAAACAGATTTTTAAAATAAATTGATTTTTAAAATTTAACAATTCGATATTAAACGATGTGTATCTGAGAATTAATGAATTTTTATTGGTACTTTAGGTTATTCTCTTTTAATGACAATTCCTTTATCGGTAATGTTGTAAGTTGATTTATAATTATTTATTTTTTCATCGTCTTCAAAATGGGATTTAATTTGTATATTTTGACCATCTAACATTATAGTATTGTCAAATAATGATTTTAATATGTTTTCTGTGTTTGGGTTGATTATTCCTTCTGTATAAGTTATGATACATGTTCCTCCTGCTTCGGTGATTCTTCTTAAGTAAGCATTTAATACTCTTATGACCATTTGTTGAGGATTGAATGCAAATAGTGTGTTAAGTGAATCAAGTGTAGATCTGAAGTGATTCGATTTTTTATATACAGATCGTGTTCCAATACCGATTTTAACCATCATATCTGAAGGATTACCAACAAAAGATGATTTTATGTTATTAGTATTTTCTATTTTTTTACCTGAAAGTTGTGAGATTCCATCTATAATATAAAGACTCTGATTTTGAATATATTTCTGGATAAACCATTGGAATTCCATCATATTATTTTGAATCTGTTTAAGTCCATGATCTGTGGTAACATAAAGGCAAGGTTCATCATTTAAAAGTCCTTGGTATGTGAATTGGTTGCAAAATATGGATTTACCTGTTTTTGGTGGGCCATATATTAAATTAGTTGATTTTTCTGGAATTCCACCTTCTGATATCTCAGATAATGTAAGTTCATCAAATCCCGGAATACCAGATTCAATAGTTTTTATCATAATTGACTTCACCTCACAGAAGGTTTAAGAATATTTTTAATGGATACTGAAATAGTTTCATAATATAATGCCATTGTTTGTAATTTGGTATTTTGAACTTCTTTTTCCAATACCCTTCATGGTTTCAACAGTTAATGTCTTTCCATCTAATTTTATAATATTGTCAACCATGGATTTGAGTATTGTTTCAACCATGATATCTGCTGAATTTTCTGTTATGTGATTATTGGTGTTCCACCTACCTCATTTACTCTCATTAAATAGGCCTTTAAAACGCGTACAATCAACATATTATCATTGTACGCTAGAAGAGTTGTAGCAGAATCTAATACCGATCTGAATCTAGGATTATTTTTGCAGATATATTTAACTCCTGAACCAATTTTAACCATAATATCGGTGGGATTGTTCATCAAGAATATGGCAAAGTTTTTAGAAAATTATTTAAAGATCATAACATCTAATATTTTAATTCACATAAATCATTTTAAAAACAATATAATGGTGATTCTATTATGGATAGAAAATATGAAAATGTGGTTTTTGCAATTTTAATGGCCATTNNGGAATTATCGTTTCTGCTCCAATAGCTTTTATTGTTATTCCATACGTAAGAAAATTAGTGGAAATATTACTTGACTAAATTGTTAAGAATGAATCAATTATTACAATCTTTTACCTTTCAAAATCAATGATAATATGTTTTAATAGTACATTTAAGTACAAAAACTATAATAAATTTATTCGACTTTTTGTAGAGGTTAAATAATCAATTGGATTTTCATTAAAAAAAATTTATAATTTTTTATTATTTGTTTCAAAGATTAGATCTATTTTATTTATAAGATTGTTTGCCCAAATTTTTTCATATTGTACTTCTTTAGGATCTCCAATTCGGGCTTTAAAAATTTCTAGTAAAGATTCTTTATCTGTGATCAACATTTTATAATCTATTTCAGGAATATCTTCCTCTTTTCTAATCATTTCAATAGCTTTTTCTACTCTTCCATCTATTTCCATAAACAATTCCATCATAGGATCTCTAATTTTTTCACTCATTTTCTCACCTTATTTTACGATTAAATTATTTATAATTCAAATCATTCAGATTTTATAGTTTCATTTACTCCTAAAACCAATAATATTATTCCAATTCCTATTATTGAATAATCTAAATCACTGAACTCTATATCAATAAGTATTAATCCAAATAAAAAAAACAGAAGTCCTATAACATAAAATCTTTTAGAATTTCCTAAATATTTTTCAGATTTCATATTTTACTATCCTTTTTGGTTTTTAATTTCCCAATTTAGATTAGATGAATTTGATCTCTATTGTATGATTTTATATCATCATCTATTTATAATATGCTATTTATGAATTATATTTCACATATAATGAACTTTTATTTTAATGAAATTTTGAAATTAAATAATTATTTATCACTCTATTTTATCTAGATTAATAATCTTATAATTTTCAAAAAGTTGTTACACTTATTTTTATATTTGTTAGATAGATCAATATTATTCCTATGATGTTGATCATCTAATCTCGATTAATGATGAAAGTTTTTCTATGCTTCTAAATATTCAAAGGCCTGAAATTTTAACTCATGAATCATTTCATATAGTCGAAGATGAATTATTTGAACAAAATCATAAATTTGAAGAAGTTCATGAAAATGACATTAAACTCGTTGAACAGTATATTGCATTTTTAACAGACGAAAAGATGAAGAAAGAATTTAAAAAAATCTGTTCACACAGAAAAGGAAGAGGAAAGTATGGTAGGTTAGGATTGATTACAAAGTTCAATAATATAAAAGTTTGTTCTAATGGGTGATGTTGTGAGATTGAAATATTTGTTTTTAACATTAAACATTCTCACTTTTTTAATATTCTTTATCTTTTTCAAGTCCTTCTTTTGTGATTCAAAATTCCTTGATGCAATTCCCAGTCCTCCGCAGTGATAAACTGCGAATAATAACTTGCTCTGGTAATTTTATAGGGTTGTTTTCAACTAGGTTTTTAAGGGGATTTTTTTTAGTTTATATATGATGGCTAATGCATCGTAGGCTTTCTTACCCGTTGTTATAATGATCTACGTCAGACAATATTTATTGTAGGTTTTAAGAATGTTTCTGCATCATTTCTTAGCCCCATGAAGCCTTGACACTATCTGCATAGCACTTTCTTTCAATCCTAAAATAGCATTTGTATAGAATACTGGCAGTAATAGATTAATTAAAGATTCATTGAGAGATGAATTAGATATAGAATATCTAGAGAAGTTAAATTTATTCTATATTTCTTCTAACATTTTTAATATCCAAACAATTTATAATGATTAATCATTATTATAATGATTAATAGTGTAAAACTATATATGTGAAGATAGACTTAGTTATTATCACGGACTAGACTTAAAAATCCGATTAAAAAAGGGCGGTGAAAGAAATGAAGCGTGATACATCCGTTCTTCTTGATGAAAAACGGATTTTCAAGCCAAGTGTGGAAACGGTAGAACGTGCACATGTAAAGAATTGGGAAACAGAAATTGAGAAGGGAAAGGACTTTGAGAAATATTGGGAAGATAAGGCTGGAGACTTAGATTGGTTCGAGAAATGGGACCAAGTTCTTGACGAAAGTAATAAACCATTTTATAAATGGTTTGTAAACGGGAAAATTAACTTGGCTTATAATGCTGTTGATAGATGGATCCATACCGAAAAACGAAATAAGGTAGCCATTCTCTACGTAAACGAAAGGGGAGATGAGAAAAAATTAACTTACTACGAACTCTACCGTGAAGTTAACAAAATGGCCAACGCCCTTAAAAACTTAGGAGTAAAAAAGGGAGAAACAGTATCAATGTATCTCCCAATGTGCCCTGAGCTCATTATATCACTGTTAGCCTGTAATAAAATAGGTGCTGTACATAGTGTAGTATACTCTGGATTAAGTGTCGGAGCATTTGTTGAAAGAATGAACGATTCCAAAGTGAAGGTCCTTATCACAGCAGATGGAACCTACAGACGAGGAAAAATAATAGACCTTAAAAAAATATCAGACGAGGCCATGCTTCAGTGTCCTACTATAGAAACAGTTGTAGTTGTACAGCACACCGGAAATGAAATAGAAGTTTCTGATTTAAGTGGAAAAGAAATATTATATGAAAGACTCATAGAAGGAGAACCAGCTGAATGTGAATGTGAACCCATGGATGCAGAAGATCCTTTGTTCATACTTTACACATCAGGAAGTACTGGAAAACCTAAAGGAGTACTCCACACCACTGGAGGATATATGGTTGGAGTGTCAACAACCCTCAAAAACATTTTCGACATACACAACGATGACCTGTATTGGTGCACAGCTGACATAGGATGGATAACAGGCCACAGTTATGTTATATACGGACCATTACTCTTAGGTACCACAACAGTTGTATATGAAGGAGCACCAGATTACCCAGATCCCGGTGCATGGTGGAAAATCATAGAAAAATATGGTGTAACCAAATTTTACACAGCACCTACAGCGATCAGACACCTAATGAGGTTCGGAAATAGATACACAAACATATACAACCTTTCATCACTTAAAATACTCGGAACAGTTGGAGAACCAATAAACCCTGAAGCATGGATGTGGTACTACAAAAATGTTGGAAAAGAAAAGATCCCCATAATGGACACATGGTGGCAAACAGAAACTGGAATGCACCTATTATCTCCTTTACCTTCAGCTTATCTAAAACCTGGATCAGTAACGAAACCAGTACCTGGTGTGGAAGCAGACGTGGTTGACGAAAAAGGCAATCCCGTACCAATTGGAAAAGGAGGATACTTGGTAATTACAAAACCATGGCCCGCGATGTTCAGAACACTCTATGAAGACGATGAACGATATAAAGAAGTTTACTGGAACGATATTCCTGGAGTTTATAAGGCAGGGGACCTTGCAAGGAAGGACAAAGACGGATACTTCTGGATACAAGGAAGATCAGATGATGTTCTTAAAATTGCAGGTCACCGAGTCGGTACATCAGAAGTCGAATCAGCATTTGTAAGCCACCCTTCAGTTGTAGAAGCCGCAGTAATTGGAAAATCAGACCCAATTAAGGGACAAGTTATTAAAGCTTTTATAATACTCAAAGAAGGATACGAACTCAAAACAAAACTCATCGAAGAACTTAACAAACATGTAAGATATGAATTAGGTCCTGTGGCAGTTATAGGTGAAATCAAACAGGTTGATTCACTTCCCAAAACCAGAAGTGGTAAAATTATGAGAAGAGTCTTAAGAGCTAGGGAAATTGGAGAAGATGAAGGAGACACCTCAACACTTGAAGAATAACAACAGGATAAACGGATTAAAAAAAAATTACAAGTAGAATATTTTAATTAAACCCATAATTTGGGGGTACAAAAAATGGTTGAAAAAACTGAAAATAAAGTAATAATAAAAGATTTAACAGCAAATCCAGCTGCATTAGGATTATTAGGATTTGGAATAACCACAGTGCTCCTGAATTTAAGTAACGCCGGTTATTTCCATTTAAATAGTATGATATTAGCAATGGCCCTTGCTTATGGGGGAACAGCCCAGATAATGGCTAGCTGGATGGAGTACAAAAAAGGTAACACTTTTGGAATGGTTGCATTTGGATCCTACGGACTGTTCTGGCTGAGCTTCGTGTTACTACTCATACTACCTAAGATGGGACTTGCAACGGCACCAGATGCTGTTTCCATGGCATCTTACTTCTTCATGTGGGGACTTTTCACCCTGGTGATGTTCTTTGCATCCTTAAAACTCAGCAGAGGACTTCAAGTGGTATTCATAAGTTTAGCAGTTTTATTCTTCCTCTTAACTGCAGGAGAATTAACTGGAAACTCAACAATAACTTTAATAGCAGGTTATGAAGGAATATTCACAGGATTATCAGCTGTCTACGTAGGATTAGCAACAGTAATAAACGAAACCAACAAAAAAGACATAATATCTGTATAAACCCAAATTAAAATCAATTAGTAGTTTATGCCACCATAAAGAAGTTATTCAGTAAAAAGTTATCTAATGAATGATAAAATGATAACAAATCCACATTAATGGTTTACAGAATTTTATTCATGAGGATAACTTTTATCTACTTTTTTTTA
Organism: Methanobacterium sp.; assembly: GCA_003158115.1. GTDB lineage: Archaea > Methanobacteriota > Methanobacteria > Methanobacteriales > Methanobacteriaceae > Methanobacterium_B. The sequence goes on along the minus strand of PMGM01000093.1, from coordinate 17,287 downwards.
TAATTCAAATGATACCAATTTTTACTTAAGAACAGGATAATTGTGGTCAGTTAGTTCTTATTTTATATATCTAGAGGGTTTGCAAATTACATCATCTCTTTTATCCTATATTTTCCGAAATTATATCTATATTAGGACATATATATTTAATCAGTACAGAAAATTAAATAAAAAGAGGATATTTCACGGGTTTATCTAAAACTTAAACAAAGGATAATGTTTTAAAAGTTTAATTTTATATTTCCTGATTCTGTAAGTAATAATAATATTTGAAAAATTCAAAAAAAGTACTTTGGAAGTAGAACGGAATAAACTTTCTATTCTCCTGTGGGCCATCATTTACGGATAAATAAATATTTGGAGGTAGGATATAGGATGACAGATTTTTATATAATGGTTAATGAATCAGGAAAAGAATTCATTGACCCTATGAGAGTTAATGACTATTCAAGAGATCGTGAACTAGATTTTATAGAAAGCTCAACAATTTTTTGGTATCTAATGGGAGCACATGGAAAAACAGAACTCGAAAACAAAGGAAAAAAATATCATGGCAGATGGAACGGAAAAAAAATTCGATTAGTAGGAAAAGAAAAAGATAAAGACCAATATAATACCATCATAAATGACAACGAGTACACTGACATTACTATCGAAGCACATAACGAAATAAAAAACTGAAGAACATGATTGAATCATGACAAAAAAACCAATTATAAAAACTTCTCAACCTATAAATAAAATTATCTAGTTATTACTGAGGAAAGTAAGGGTGTTTTTTTAATATTACCAAAAATATAACTAGAAAATTTGTAAAAGATAGGGGATTATAATTTAAAAAAAATTCTAATAATAAATGAATTTATTGAATTCATTTTGTAATTCAAATGATTTAGTTAAGTAGGAAGATAATGTTTAATATAAAAATTAGAAATAACTGGGGGTAAATTATTTAATGAATGATGAAGAAGAAGTTTTAGTAGCATTCAGTGGACTAGAAGGATTATTGAAACAGATAACATCTAATATTACTAAAATTGAGGGTGAAATTGATGAAAATGAGACTTTTAGAATTTCTTTCAGTTTCAATGTAAAAGATGAAACATATATAATAAGCGATTTGAAGGCATATAAAGAACTATTTTACGAATAAATTTTAATTTCTCCTATTCTTTTTATATAATAATAATATTATATAGTGGGATCGCATTTTTTTTTTAAACTTAATCACACGTTTATTTTAGATTCTAAGAACGAAGTGGAGGACAACTTCATGTAAAATATCAAATGTACAAATGATGGTGTCATAAGATATGAATAACAGATTGATAAGGTAATGAATAGGATCATTGATTAAAGAAAAGAAATATTAGAAAATATTTTAAAAAAAAACAGGTGATTTATCATATGACTGGGTGCATAGTATGTAACGACATAGGCGTAATAGAAAGACATAATAACTACTTTTGTTCTTTACACAGTAAATATCATACTTTAGACCCAAAGGAATTAGAACTCATAATATTAATGAGATTTAAAGGTAAAACTCCTAAAGAAATTGAAGAAAAATTAGATAAACTTTTATGAGTATAAGGAGAATTAAGATGCCAAATGTACGAGAAGCAACATTGGAAGAATTAACTTATACAATTGCTATATTAAAAAAACAATATAAATGTAAACCAACCGAAGCAATTGGAAAAGCAATTGATGAACTTGTAGGGGAACGAAATAAGATATTACATAATATGAGGTTAAATGAGATTGATTAACCTATAAACCAATCTGATTTAATTTGGATGTTGAAAAATAAGTAAAAAGGTAGCTCTTGTTGAATTTCAGGAGTTAATGCAAGTTATCCCAATGGAATTATGGGCTCAATCAAATGCTAAATGTAGTTAAATGAGTATTAGATAATTTAAGAAGTAAAAAAATCCAAGTAATTGAAAAGTACAACTATAATGAATTTTTTTAAAGCATCAATTTTAGTATATTTTAGAATAAACCATAGACGAAGTGATTAGAAAATGAGAATTGATGTTGACATAATGAAAGATCAGTTTAAAATAGGGAATAGAGTAAGAGTTGATGGTGAGGTTTATTTTATTAGATATATATCTTCACCTATGTCTAAAAAGGGACAACTTATCCAAGAACTTGAATTAGAACATACTTGAAAAGAAAATATAAAATCTATTTTTTTTAATCCTTTTTAATTTACCCAATATCTAATTTTTTAAAATGTCCGGTCTAATAAGAAAAATACTTCCAAAAAAAAAAAACAAGTTAATTTTCATTTTTTATCCATTCACATTAATAACTAAATAGGAGCTTGTGGATACAATATAATAGGTTATTCATAATGGTGAATAAAAAAATTCTTTTGGTAGAAGATGAAAGTATAGTGGCTAAAGANNTATAATGCCAGATCTTATTTTGATAGACATAGTTCTTAAAGGAACAAAAGATAGTATTGAAGCTATTTCTAAGATTAAAAAGCTTAATATACCAGTTATATTTTTAATTACTCATTCTGAAGAGTCTAAAATTGAAAGGGCTAAACTCACAGAACCCTGTGGATATTTAATAAAACCATACGATCGAAACGAACTAAAATGTGCTATTGAACTAGCAATTTACAAAAATCAAATAGAAAACGAATTAAATGAGAGTGAGGCTCGGTTCAGGACTTTAATTGAAAATGTGGAAGATGTTTTTGTACGTTACGACTTGAATCTTCGCTATCAATATGTAAGTCCCAGTATTGAAGAATTTACAGGTACCAAACCAGAAGATTTTATTGGAAAAACAAATCTAGAAGCAGGATTTTCGTCAGATATGACAAACTTTTTTGATAAACATCTTCTTGAAGCTATACAATCTAAAAAATCAGCTGATGTCAGATTTTCTTATCCTGGCCCAAATGGATTGATTTTAGCGGAAGGTCGTGTTTATCCCGAGTTTGATAATAATGGAGATGTTAAATCTGTTGTTACTGTGAATAGGGATATAACTAAACATATGGAAGATGTTGATAAAATTAAATCTTCAGAATTTAAATATCGTAAATTGTATGAGAGCATGATGGATGCTTTTGCTCATGTTGATAATAAAGGCCATATTATAGAATTCAACGAAGTTTTTAGGCAAATGCTCGGTTATGATCCTGATGAACTGCTTAAATTAACCTATAGAGACATAACACCTGAAAAATGGCATGAGTATGAGACGGAAATTGTAAAGAATCAGGTATATGATAGGGGGTTCACTGATATTTATGAAAAGGAATATCTTAGAAAAGACGGTACAATTTTTCCTGTTGAATTAAGAACATATCAAGTTCGAGACGAACAAGGACATCCAAATGGTTTATGGGCCATAGTTAGGGATATTAGTAAACGTAAAGAATCAAAAAAATTATTATTAGAAAGTGAAAGTAAATTCAGAGAGTTATTTGGCAATGCCAATGATATGATCACGTTAAATGAAATAGAAAAAAATATTGTGCCTGGAAAGTTCATTGAAGTAAATAAAATTGGAATTGAAAGATTAGGGTATAGCCGAGAAGAGTTTTTAAATATGACTCCAATGGACATTGTAGCTCCGGATTATCATACAAAAATGCGAATTATTGCTGCAGAATTTCAAAATAGTAGTAATGCACAATTTGAAATTGTTCATTTGACTAAGGATGGAAAAAGAATATATGTAGAAGTTAATAACCATCTATTCCACCTTAGGGGTAAAACTGTTGCTTTGGCAATTTCTCGAGATATCACAGAAAGGAAAAAAGTTGAAGAAAATCTCAAACAAAGTGAAAAACGATATAGAACACTGTACTCATCTATGAATGAAGGAGTAGCCATTCACAAAGTTATTTATGATAAGTCTGATACTCCTGTGGACTATGTTATAATTGATATTAACAATGCATATGAAGAAATTCTAGGAATTAACAAAAAAGATGTTTTGGGAATAAAAGCTTCTAAGGTATATGGTGTCGAAAAAGCACCATATTTAAAAATTTACTCTGAAGTGGTTCAAACTGGTAAATCAACCCAATTTGAAACCTACTTTAAACCTATGGACAAACATTTTAAAATATCTGTATTTTCCCCATCAAAAGATACATTCGCAACAATATTTGAAGATATAACTAGCCGTAAAAAAACAGAAGAGGCGTTATGTGAGAGTGAGGAGACATATAGGACTCTATTCGAATCAGACCCTAATTATACTATTCTTTTAAGTTTAGAAGGAGTTATTTTAGATCTTAATACATCAGCATTAAATATTATCGGCATATCCAAGGATGAAATTATAGGAAAACATTTTACAGAATTAACTATTTTTCCTAAAGAAGAGATTACAGTTAATCGTAAGATGTTTTCAAGTTTATTAAATCAAGATGCTTTATCTAAACATTATGAATCTAAAATTTTTGATAAAAATAGTAATATTCGTTGGATTGAGACAGTATTAACTACTATTATTAAAGATGATGTACCATCTTATTTTTTAGTGATTTCTAGTGATATCACAGAACGTAAAGTATTTGAAGATAAGATCAATTATTCCCTTAAGGAAAAAAATGTTCTGCTTAAAGAAATTCATCATCGTGTAAAAAATAACATGCAGATAATTTCTAGTATGCTTAGTTTACAAACTAATTATATAGACGATAATATAGCTTTGGATGTATTAAAGGAGAGTCAAAACCGAGTCAAAACTATGGCTATGATACATGAAAAACTTTACCAATCCAATGATTTTATAAATATTAAATTTGATGATTACATCTTAAGACTGGTGTCAGATTTATTTTATTCTTATAACATTCAAGAAGACCATATTAAACCAGTAATAGAAGTAGAAGATGTTAAATTAAATATTGAAACTGCAGTACCTTGTGGTCTTATAATAAGTGAATTAGTATCGAACAGCCTAAAATACGCTTTTCCAGAAGTAAAAAATGGCAAAATCCAAGTATCACTCAAAAGACATAACAACAAATATGAGTTAACAGTCAGTGACAATGGAATAGGATTCCCTGAAGATTTAGATTTCAGAAATACAGAATCTCTTGGTTTACAACTTGTTAATAATTTGGTAGAACAAATCGATGGTCAAATCACCATAGATATTAATCAAGGAACTGAATTTAAGATTATATTTAAAAAATTGGAGTATAAAGAGAGGATATGAAATAGTTTTATATGAATTATGGATAGTTATCTATATCATCTTAAAGTAACAAATAGTTATATAATAAGTTTGGTAGTTAAAATTTTGGAATTACTAAAAAAATGAGCGTAAAAGAGGATATAATAGTACAAATGATAGGAGTATAGTTTGGTAAAGTTTACCATAGAAACTTCTAAATTACTTTAGGATTCTTTCCATAGGTATAAATTATATTCCGATCTGGTGATGTATTAACTTTGAATGATCTGATAAAGTCCGTAAAATTATTTACTTCCCATTTAAAATCAATCCAAGAGTGGTAGATGTTAAGTAAATAAAGCAGTTTTATGAAAAGAAACATAGTTTAGTTCTAATCACAGTTTCTGCTATTTTACAATAATTGATGAGTCATTTTTATTATTATTCAATATAAAAATTTCTTATTAATTCTAATAGTTATACAAGTGGAAATATAACAAATAATTAAAATTTTTTTTGGAGCAAATAACATCCTATTAATCAAACATTTACATAGAAGTTCAGGGGGTTCTTAGGTATGAGTTCTAAATTTAAAAAATTAGATATGGAGAAATTAAAGGAAAAAAAAGATATTAAAGAGTTAATTAAAGCACTTAAATATGAAGATAGCAATATTCGAATGTTTGCAGCTATTGCTTTGGGGGAAATAGGTGATGAAAGAGCCATAGTACCTTTGACTCAATCTTTAAAAGATGAAGAAGAAGTCCAAAATGAAGTCTTAAAAGCTCTTGTTAAAATTGGAGACCCTGCAGTAGATACTCTTATAACGGCTGTAAAAGATGAAAAACTTGAGGAAGGAGCAAAATTCGCTCTTATTAAAATTGGGGAACCTGCATCAAGGAATTTAATGTTTAAGTATAATAATCAAAATAGGGATACTCAGATATGTTATATTAATATCATGGGGGAGATAGGAGATAAAAATTCAGTTGAACACTTAATACACATTTTAAAAGATATAAAAAAATGTGCAACATATGATCGTGAAATATTAACTTCAACGATAAAAGCACTCGGTAAGATTGGAGATGAAACAGCTACTGATATAATACACGATTTATATTTCAAGTTTTGCCATAGCCAAAGTGATAAATACTTAATAGAATTATTTATGGATGTTATTATTAATGTTGATAGAAATAGTTCTGATTTTTTAGTACAAGAATTAAAAAGTAATAATTCTCATGTAAGGGAGAAAGTAGCAGACGCCCTTATAAAGATGGAATATCAAATGGCGATAGATCCTCTTATCCAAGCTTTAACCGACAAAAACGGAGATATTTTTCGAAAGAGGGCAGCAGAATTACTTTGTAGGATAGGAGAACCTGCAGTGATACCTCTTATTCATGCATTAAAAGATGAAGATAGATATCTTAGATATGGAGCAGCAGATTCTCTTGGTAAAATAGGGGATGAAAGGGCAATAAAACCCCTTATAAATGCTTTAAAGGATAAAGATAGTTATATCAGATTAGAAGCAGCGGGGGCTCTTGATAAGATAGGTTGGAAATTTAAAGGTGGACAAGAAAATGCATACTATTTAATTGCTAAAACAAAATGGATTGAAGTTTCTAAAATAGGAAAACTTGCAGTGGCCCCTCTTATTCAGACTTTAAAGTATGGGGAGTTGGATCTTCGATTTAGAGCAGCAGAGGCACTTGGTGAAATAGGGGATGAAAGGGCTTTAAAACCTTTAAAACAAACTTTAAAAGACGAAGATGATGATGTTCGTAGAAAGGTATCGGAAGTTCTAGTTAATATGGCTAGGAATTGTAAAACTGATATGATGTTTATTAGTTAGTACGAAAAATGAAAATAATTAATCCTGCTCTTCAACATATATAGGGGGAATTTGATTATGGATTTAAGTGGAGATCAAGAATATGAATTAGAATTAGAAAAAGCAAAGAAGGAATATTTAATCGCTGCTGATTTTTTAAAAGGATATTTCAAGTTCATTTATGAAAATGCAAACAAGGAATGGACTGAAAAAGATGATGCTGCAATTGAAAAAGTGATGTGTGCAATAAAAAATTTAGCATATTGGGAATCTGTAAAAGCAACACGTATTATGACAAAACGGGGAAAACCCCGACTATTAAATGAACAATGATCATTAGGATTAGTAAATTCCAGAATAGACCAGTAAAAGTTTTATACAATTACAACCCACGATGAAAAAAAATAGACATATTATGGGAGATGGGCGGATGAACTTTACCGGGATTTTGTGAAAACAATAGCCCATAATCGTAATTATTTGTTCTTAAAATTTATACTATTTGACTTCATTAAACTTCTCTATTGTTAGCCAAATGGTTGGAATACTATTGTAGAAATCTAAGAAGTATGCAGGCAAAATACTAATAGCAAAGTCAATAGTTTTCATAATATTCAATATATTCTCTAATTATATAATGTACCCTTGATCCAAGGCCGAGGTTAAACTTAAAATTAAGGATTAGTATGGAATAGCGCTATCCTGACACAACCAGTTGGACAAAAGTCCCGCCGGTATAAATTGCCACATTCCCTTTGTTTCAGCAGTTTTTTATCGAGTTTCACGACCTTATTTAGATTAGGGTTCCCGTCCCATTATTTTTTTTTCATTCTCTAATTTCCTTGAGATTGAGACTTTCTTAAAAGTTTGATATTGTTAAAACTTCATGGTCACTGTTTGAAGTATTTTTTGAAGTCGATTTCCATCCAACCACTGTGGGTTGGGATACGTACCCACCATTTTTTTTCAGCCGAGTGGTTGATTATCTGATAGACTGTAACATCTCCACCTTCGCCTCCACCACCGGCAGTGGGGTCATTAACTGGTTTAAACACAGAGAAGCCAGTTTCTGTCAGATTGCCATTGGCTTTGAAGAGATGCGCATTCATGGCCTCCATAAATACTTTTTCATCAATATTCGGCGCTTTATTTGAGATGAGCTTTTTGAATGTGTTTTGGCGTGATTCTGAATACCACCCCGCTACCCCTGGGAGAGGGGGGATTCCCCATTCAGGATAATTGAATTGGTTTGCACGAACTGAAAGGTCTTCGGGAGACGCCTTTGCCATATAAGTTTCGGGTGATAATTCGTAGTGAATACCACAGTCAGGCTCGCTTACTCCAATGATGCAGGGGTAATCTGACTTCATGGTGTTTAGTACAATGTTGAGTTCTTCAATAGAGCCATATTCTAAGAGTATATTACGCATGAAGGTTGGTAGAGCGAAACGGTTAGAATAGAGAACCGGTTCTATGGAGCCCATACCATTATTGTACTCGATATATAGGCCATTGCTGTTGATTGCATCATCAAATCCAGAAATTGTGCCTGGCGATCCGATACCAGCGACGCTTAATTCGCCGTCAATTGGGTTTATCACAACAACCACTCCGTTAGTCCCAATTATATCGCGCATGAACCCTGGAAAATCAAGATTTCGCCCCATGTAGGCAGTGCCATCTTTTGTCTTGTTGCCCCATGCAACAAGGGATGAGCAGCCTGCCCGTCTCCCCAACAGAACTAGGGTTAGCCAATTGTCCATAACGACCGCCTCGTCGATGCTGATCCCTGATCTCTCAGCAATTCCTTGATAGAAATCTTTCAAGGTTTTTGGTGCGGAGGTATAGAATGGTTTGCCAATCACCTTCAGAATGCTTTCAAATGAGAGTTTCCCAGAATCTATGAAGATCTTATTCCAAGTGTCACGTGTGGCTAGGATATTTTCTTTCAAAAGACCGCCGTATTGCTGTCCCATTTCCTTGTGCGTGCCGTTTAGTACCACGAGGTCAAGAATTCCTATATGGAAAAGTTGGGCGCCTTCATATTCACGAACCAACTTTACGTTTGAATCGATCTTATCTTTATCAATATTTTCTGTTTTCATTTCGTTATCCTCCTTCCTTCAGGTTTTCTTATGTGATTCACTGCACTTAGAATCATCAATATTTCCGTTCCTTTCAGTCCCTCAGATTTTTTAAATCGAAATGGATACAGAGGATGGTTCGTGGAATTATACTTCCCGATGCTGCCATACCCTTTACTGATCCTGGTTTTTCTTCATGCCCCCCTTAAAAATAAATGGTCTAAATTTTGCATAAAGAATAAACCTAAATATATATAAAGTATATGTTTCATAAAATTTAAATTCACCCATACTATTTGATTAATTTTTTAATCTAAGGAAAAAGAATATAAAAAATGGAAAAAAAATGTTATATGAATTCTGAGCCTTATAGTTTAGTTACATGTCTAGGGTAAATGTATAAACAATTTTGTTTATCTCCTTACTTTTTATTAACTTTCCATTGAATTATGCAGCCAACACACTTTTATAGTATGATTAGTATCCATATTGTTATTGGATAATAAAAAATAAATTAAAGAAAATATATATTCAAACAATTGTATATGTGAAATTTTATTTTTAATTTGCCTAAAATTCTGATATTTATTTACATAAAAAACAAGATCAAATTTAAAATTGCTGATCTCATCTTCAAAATAGCCATATGCTCCCTAGTAAACCTGAGGGGGTTAAATATATCTGCATATTGATTTTCTTTACCTGTAATTAGATCGGTGATTACCATGCCTGCTGTTGTTCCATTTAACATACCCCAAAAACCAAATCCCGTTGCCACATAGACACCCTTTTGAGATGTTTCACCTATTATTGGAAGATCATCATCAGTTGTACTGTCATGACTAGACCATCTGTAATCAACAGATTTAACATCCAAGTGTTGGTATGCATATTTTTCAAGTCTATCATAATATACATTCTTATCTTTTACATCCACAGGGCTGTGTTCTCCTGCCACTATAATCATTTGACCTTTGTCTGTTGGAGTTGTTCGGTAGGTGTGAACCGGTTCGTTTTCAATAAACATTCCATCTGGAAAATTTCCATTTGTATACAATCCAATAACAAAGGATCCTTCTGGATGGAGATGATTACGAAGTTCATCCGGATCATAAACTGGGGTGTTGGTTGCTATCACAACATTATCAGCCATTATTGATCCATGATCAGTGACCACTTCCTTAACGTTACCTTCTTTAACATCAATAAAACTAGTTTTTTCGAAAATATAGCTCCCATCCCCATCTATGTAATCTGAAAGGGATAATAAATACTTTCGGGGATGAAACTGTGCCTGATTATCATACTTGATGGACGGTCCTGTTTTAAAGGGTAGTGGCACATCATCTGGAAAGGAAACTGGAAGCCCCAATTCTTTCACAAGATTGAACTCTCTTTTAAACTTACTGGTCAGTTTAGGTGACTCATTATAAATGTATAGTGGAAGACGATGAAATTCACAATCTATATCATGAATCCTTATGATTTCTGTTATTTTATCCAGAGCATCCATGTTAGCATTGGCATATGACTGGGCCTGGTCCTTTCCTAATTTGTATTTTATATAACTGTATCCTGCAGATACACTTATCTTACCGGTGGTCCCAACAGTCACATCCTTAACAATCCTATCTGCTTCGATGACTGCCACATTATATCCTGCTTCTTTAAGTAATGTTGCAGTGGTGATACCAGCAATACCCCCTCCCAGTATGGCCACATCAACTTTTAATCCCTCTTTCAGTTGTGGAAATTTAGTTGAGGGACTTGTTTCTAACCAAAATGATGATTCTGTCTCTTTATTTATACCTTGATTTTTCATATTTTTTTCCAAATTCAAAAAAAAATTAATTTAAATATTTCTTATTTTTTCATGTATCATAGTAGGCAGCTTCCGACACCGGCGTTTTATCATTCTAATACCCGGATGATAACCACCATAGCACTCAAAAGTATTTCAGTTACTTATTTGCTTATTCAGAAAATGATATAATTAATTCTGCTTTTTGATCCTTATTAAGTTTCGGTCCTTCCATGGTAATTACTGGCAAATATCTTTTAACAACACTTTCATGCTTATTTTATTATAATATTTGAAAATCATACTCTACAGGCATGTTAATGATGCTAGGACAAATATATACTTATAATACTTCCCAAATTACAAAATTAATCTTTATAAATCAATATTGCAATTTTACTTTCAGAGTACACTTCTATAATCTCAAATAGTATGGGTAGTTATCTGTTGGTTGTATTAAGACTCGAGTAGTTTTCATTTTAACGAATTTATTAATAGTTCATTAAACATAGTTAATAATATAAATTAGTTTTGATTTTTTTTTTTAAAAATGTGGGTTGATTTGATGGATGAAAAGGATGAAAATATTCAATGGTTGGCTAATGTTGTTGAGTCTTCTGATGATGCAATTATTAGTAAATCTCTTGATGGTGTTATAACTACTTGGAATAAAGGTGCAGAACTCATATATGGTTATTCGGCTGAGGAAGTTATAGGAAAAAATATATCCATATTGACACCACCTTCACTAAAAGATGAAATTTCGCAATTAATTAAAAAAATTAAAGATGGTGAAAGGGTTTTTCACTATGATACAATTAGAATAAGAAAAGACGGTGAACATGTAGATGTTTCAATTACTTTGTCCCCAATTTTTGATAAATCAAGAAATCTTATTGGAATCTCAACAATTGCAAGAGACATCACCAAACAAAAAAAATCAGAATTAGCCTTAAAAGAAAGTGGAGAAAAGTATAGAGAATTATTCAACAATGCAAATGATCAGATTAGTTTGATTGAGATTAAAGCAGATGGTTTTCCTGGGAATTTCATTGAAATGAATGAAGTTGGATTAAAAAGATTGGGTTATACTCATAATGAATTATTGAAGATGACTGTTGTAGATTTAATTGCCCCGGATAAACGTTCTGAAATGCGTAAACATGCCATTGAACTGCAGAACAAAGGACATGTCACATTCGAAACAGTTAACATCACCAAAGACGGGAAAAAAATACCAGTTGAAATTAGTAATCATCTTTTTGAAATAACGGAAAGAAATTTGCACATGCAATTGTTCGTGATATTAGTGACCGTAAGAAAGCAGAAAAGGCATTAAAGAAAAGTGAAATGAAGTATAAAAAAATTTTCGATACTGTTCAGGATGTTTTCTTTCAGACCGACACAGAGGGTAATATAACTGAAATAAGTCCGTCTGTAGAAAGATATTCCGGATATAAACCAGAGGAATTAATAGGTAAACCTGTTGAAATGGTTTATTCCAATCTTGATGATAGAAACAGTTTTTTAAAGGAGTTTGAGGAGAAAGGTGAATTAGTTGACTATGAACTCAAACTTAAAACAAAAAAAGAAGATTTAATTTACTCGTCCATTAATGCTCAGTTGTTATTAGATTCAAAGAACAAACCAATAGGGATTGAAGGTACATTAAGAGACGTAACTGAACGAAAAAAAGTTGAAGAAGCCATAAGGATAAGTGAAGAGAAATATCGTAACTTAATTGAAAAATTCCTTAAAGTATCCAATGAAATATTAATCGAAATAAGTAAAAAAGATTAATTTAATTTTGGGAGGATTATATGACCAAAACTAAAAAGGAAAAATTGGATGATGTACTTACAGGTTTGATGCAGGTTGGACAAATAAAAGCTTGTGGGGTAGTTTCTAAAGAAGGTCTTCTAATAAATTCAAGGACACCACCTGATGTAGATGCTAGAATATTTTCTGCGCTATGTTCAACAATTATGGGAGCTGCAGAAGCAGCTTCAGGACAAATGACAACTGGAACAGTGTCACAAATCTCTGTTAAAACCGTAAAAGGAACCATAGTACTTTTACCTGCTGGTTTAAAAGCTATATTAACTGTTTTAACTGAACCTGAAGCCCAGTTGGGACTTATCTTTTTTGAGGTGGAAACACGTGCTGTGCAGGTTGATGAAATTTTAAGGGAAATGTAGAATCAAATGAAAAAAACTCATATCCACCAAACTCGTATTTTCTTTAGGAATGAAATAATAGGACTTGTTAAAATAGATTTAAACCTTCATTTTAAATACTATATTATCATATTTATAAATTAATGTATGTCTAATGTAGAATAGAGGGATACCTATCAAAACTATTCAAAAGCCTATCATAAGCAATCAAAATTTTGCTATTGTAATTTCAAATTTTGTTCAACCATTAATTGTTACTGTACCTGTTTTCATTATTGTAAACTATTTTATAGACAGTGGAAATTATTTTTTTATAATAACAATTTTTTGTTTGATTTTTGCAACCTTTTTACCATTTATTATTACTTTGGTGTGGATAAAAAGTAAGAATCTTGATTATGATATAAGTGACAAGGATAAACGAATAGTTCCATTATTACTTGGGGCATTATCGAATATTATTGGAGTTATTATACTTTTTAGTTTAGGAGCGCCATTTGTTATTGTTGTGCTTATGTTTTGTTATTTTTCTAATAGCTTACTAGCTGCATTAATATCTTTTTCTTGGAAAATTAGTATACATTCGATGGGTGTTGCGGGACCCACAGCTGCGATGATATACATCTTTGGATATCCTGGACTTTTATTTATTATTCCACTTCTTATGATAATGTGGAGCCGTATTCATCTCCAAAAGCACACCCCTGCACAAGTAATTGTTGGAGCTGTAACCAGCTTCATTTTTACAATACTGCAATTTAAGATCCTCATTCCTTGATAGAGTACCTAAATTCAAATCCATAAGATAATTATTAACTCATTATAATCGGATAAGTTATTGAATTTATTCAATACTATCTTCAATTATTTTAATTTCTTCTGGTGTCAAACCGTTACAGATAATAGACTATCTTATCTGTTTGATTGTTAATTATCCTCCTAATTGATTTATTATATTTTGAAGTTGGATTTTTTGATCGTTCATTGCATTATTATATTGCTTTAGATTATTGGCAGTACTTCTCAAATCGTTAGCATATGCTTTATCGTCTCCATTTTCAAAGTCCTTGGCACTTTTTTGATTTATGGTTGTTGTTTCATTATTTAAAGATGATAAATTATTAGTTATGTTTGTTAAATTGTTTATTTCAGTAGCGAGGGTTCCCTTTCCTGTTAATTCATATGCTAATGCACTAATAGCGTAAAAGTTATTAGATCCAGTAAAATTTTGATTTAAATATCCTGATGGTGGAGAATTACTATTTCTCATTTGGTTGGCCATTTCAGTTCTCTGACTTTGTGACATACTCATCAATGAAGGATAACTATCTACATCTAAAGCAGAATTTTCCATTCCATTAATAGTAGAATTATTATTGACTGGAAGTTGAGGCATTGCATTTAACTCACTTTTAAAACTATTCAACTCCATTGGTATTAAAACAGATGTAACTGCTACATAAAACAATCCATAAACACCTATAACAACTAATATAATAACCAAAGCTAAAATCTTTCTGTTCATCTTTTCACACCTATAAAACCTATAAATTTAAAATATTTAGAATATTTACGCAGTAAAGTTTGATTAAAAAGATCATTTTTCATTATAGCAACTTTAATTCTGATTTAAATAAATGTTTTTAAAAAANNATAATTAATAATAATAACCACTAAGTTGTAAATTATTTGATTCATTTTTTTAATAATCCTAATTATTTCCGAGAACCTAACATATTAAATTCAAAGAAACTCAAGAGATTTTGTGTGACGTTTGTTATTGTTGCTTCAAGTCCATTAATACCACTGATATAAGTTGAATTTAAATCGTTCCAACTATCGTTTCCTTGTGTGCTAACATATATAGATGATATTAAGCAGTTACAAGATAAATTACAGATGTTATAATATGGATATCAAAACAACAGCATCATAATACTTTTAACTTCTTCTACTTATTGATGCTCTTCATATAGGGCAAGCAGTATCGTTATAATGGAATCCATTGAAAACCTGTATCATTCCATTGAAGAAATGAGAAAGATCATAGATGAAAAGGAAAATCCCACCCTAATTTATTAGATAATTAAAATTAATTTTTCTAATTTTTTTTATTTAATATTAGAGGCTGTCTCGTTATATAAAAAAAATATGTAATAATATAAAAATTATTATTCTCATGTTTTAAGATGTTGATTTAGCCTTTTTAGGGATTGATATACATTGAATAGAGTTTTCTATGAACTTTCTTATGGTATCGTCATTGGATATATATGTTCTTCCAGAATATCTTTCAAGATTTATAGTGTATATAAATGAAGTAATTGTGAAACCGAATACTTTATAATTAATGTTTTGATTAGGAATATTCTTCTCTATATATTTTCCAATAAAGTTTACAGCTGTTTCCATCATGGGTTCTAGAATTTCACTTGATTCATTGATTGATAAATTAAAAAATTCAAAATTATCAAACATTACTTTGTCAAGATTTTTTATAAAATTCTTTAAAAAGTCTGCAGCTGATTCAAATTTTATCTCATCATTTATAGATTCCATAAATTCTTGTATAAATTTTTCACCATTTCTTANNAAAGATTTTTTTTAGTTTTAAAATTACGAAACAAAGTTTTCTGATTAAATCCTGCTTTTTTTGCTATAGCTGTTGTTGTTGTGCCTTTATATCCTTTTTCAGCAAATATCTTTAAGGCTGCTTCTAAAAATTTTTGTTCTGTTGTTTTAGTCATATAAACTCTCGAATAATTTCTAATTTCTATATTTAAAAATAGAAAATAATAATGTATCTAAAATTAATTTTATTTCACTATTTTATATATATTTTGCACATATGATATTTTTTTGGGTTCAATATTAATTGCAATCAATATCAGAAACTAGTTGATATAACAATTTGATATTTATAATAATCTAAATGGGCAAATAGGCCCCTAAAAATAGTATCCTAAACGAAAAGTATTTCATTTATAGTGAAAAACTTGTTACCCATCAAAAAATTAATTAGGATATACTCTTGAAGCAAGCACAAATTATCTGAGATTAACAGAATCTTTATTAATTAGTAATTATATATGGGAGTCGGTGTAGACTAGCTTTATAATTACTTTATATATAATTATTTGTAACATGTCATTCATGTAATCTGTTTACTAATAAATAGTTATGAATACTATTTTAGATGGGTGTTTCTATGATTTTTAATTAGTAAAACTACTATTAGAGGTATCCCATGGAACCAATTAAAATATTAATGTTAGAAGATGTCGAGTTTGATGCTGTACTTACAGAACGTGAATTAAAAAGAGCAAAATTTAATTTTATATTAAAACGTGTGGAAGAGGAACTTGAATTCAGAACTGAATTAAAAGAATTCACACCAGATTTAATACTTGCAGATCATTCATTACCACATTTTGATGGCGTATCAGCCCTCCAAATAGTAAAAAACGAATACCCTGATATTCCATACATATTTGTAAGTGGAAAAATAGGGGAAGAATTTGCTGTTGAACTTTTAAAAGATGGGGCAACAGATTATGTACTAAAAACAAACCTTCCCAAAATTGGACATGCAGTTCAAAGAGCATTAGAAGAATATAAAGAAAAACTAGAAAGAAAATTGGCAGAAAATGCCCTTAGAAGAAGTGAAGAACAATTTCGTGCAGTTGCAGAATCAGCTGTGGATATTATTATTACAACTGATATAAATGGAAGTATAGTTTTTTTTAATAATAGTCTAACAAAAATCTTTGGATACACTCAAGGAGAACTGAACGGTAAAAATTTAACACATCTTCTCCCTGATAGGTCAAAAAAATATTATTTAAATGAACTCCAAAAATTCAAAGAAAGTGGTCAACATGAATTTATGGGAAAATTAGTAACTATCACAGGATTAAAAAAAGATGGAACTGAATTTCCATTTGAAATGTCGCTTGCTGCTTGGATTTCAGAGGAGAAAACCTACTTAACTTCAATAATACGTGATTTAACAGAACGCCAAAAAACGGAGAAACAAATAAAAAAATCACTCCATGAAAAAGAAGTTCTCATCAATGAAATACATCATCGTGTTAAAAATAATATGCAAATTATTTCTAGTTTACTAAACCTTCAAACTCATTTTGCGAGTGATATAAAAACTGTGAACATTCTAAAAGAAACTCAAAATAGGGTTAAATCCATGGCCATGGTCCATGAAAAA
>PMGM01000089.1 GCA_003158115.1 Methanobacterium sp. | reverse complement strand
AAATTTAATGTTCAATATTAAAAGTCTAGAGATCATACTGTTTAATATATCTAATAAATAGAAATAAATTATTCGAAATGTTTTTTATACAATAATAATATAAAATAAGTAAATGGAGAATCAATATGGACGAAGAAAGATTAAACCAAATGGTGGATGATATTTATCTGTTTTTTCCATTATTTAGAAAAAAACTTTTTAAACACAAAAAAAAATTAAAACAGAACCGAATGTCCCATTCATATTACCACATATTAAAAGTGCTTAAGAAATGTGGTGAACTTCCAATGTCTGAAATCGGAAGGATGGTTTATATCTCAAAGTCCAATATGACATCTTTAATTGATAAACTAGTTGCAAACAATTTAGCTGAAAGATTACCCGACAAAAATGATCGTAGAGTCATCAACATAGCCCTCACAGAAGGGGGAAATGAACTTCTGAATGAATGGAGAAAACATTCAAATAACGAGATCAAAATGAATCTATCCACATTATCAGACAAGGATCTAGAAAAATTCTCCGATTCAGTTAAAAACATTAAAGAAATTCTTAATAAAATGGGGAATGATTGAATATCTGTTTAAAATTCAATAATGAGTTAATAAATGATTATTATATATTACTCCCCAATTTCTAGCTACTGATTTTAGATTAAGCCAGTGATTCCTTAATAAATTTTAAAAAAATATCTCAAGATTATCTTGTATTATAATAATTATATATTTGACAAAAAAAATTATTTAACAATTATAAATATTTTAATTATATCATAAATTTTATCAAAAATAAAAAAAATAGAAGGTGTATTGGCATATGTTAGGTTTACCAACAACATTAATGGCTTTTGGAACTGGAAGCATGGGTAGTTTAGGTTCTTTAGGTAAAACAGGCGGTTTAGGAAGTATTGGAAAAACAGGAATTCTTGGAAAAATTGGAATTATTTTATTACTTGGAAGAATAGGATTACATGGAGTCTGGGGTATTGGAACATTTTTTCTCTTTATATTAATCATATTAGTAGGGATTTTCTATTCAGTGTATAGATACAGGATGAGACAATTTTAAATTGTTTTTTCTTATTTTAAACAAGTAAATTTTTAAATTAATTTCACATTACTCTTTTAATTTTTATTCTTAATATCACTATTTTTATCTATTTCTCTTCCAATTAAATAAACAAGACCCGCAATTTATACCACCAGGAGTGTTATCCACTAATCAGAACTGTTGGTGATTTCAAGCTGCCATAGCCACCAGCTGAATGGAAACAGTAGATAACGCTTGATACAGACATTCTTAAACTTTAATAAGCATTTTTAAAGAAATTTCGGAAGGTCATGAAGAATATCTTAATGTCCATGAAGAAATTCCAGTTTTCAACGTAGTATATATCGTATTCAATCCTTTTTTGTATCGATGTATTCCCTCTAAAACCATGTATTTGCGCATAACCTGTCATACCGGGACGCACATGATGTTTTATCATGTACTTAGGAATTTCATCCCTGAATTTATCAACAAAAAATGGACGTTCAGGTCTTGGACCTATTAAACTCATATCTCCTTTTAATATATTAAAGAATTGTGGTAACTCATCAATATTAGTTTTACGAATAAATTTACCCAATTTAGTATTTCTGGGATCGTTTTCTTTGGTCCAGTTATAATCCTCATTTTCTTGAACCCTCATGCTACGGAATTTATAGATACAAAACTCCTTTCTGTTGTTTCCAACCCTTTTTTGTTTGAAAATTATTGGACCTGGACTACTCAACTTNNGATAATATCTGAAATTCTTTTAATTAATCTGTTTAAATTATTATCTAATGGCACATATCTTATATTAATAACAGGGATGTCATCTATCATATCTATTGCTGGTTTAGCATTGAAGTATCTGTAATAATCTGGTACAATTTCGGCCTTAACACCGTATTTTTCAAGTGTGTTAAGAATATTTTCAATAAGCTTGTAGTGTCTTGATCCTATGGTGATAATTGCCATATCAATGGTATTGTTACATATTACGTTTTCTAAATCTTCAATGCTGCCTATAACTTTTGAATTAGAGATTTTTTCCCCAATTAGTTTGTTATCGTCTAGAAATCCAATTATATTGTAACCTATGTAAAAGTTTTTCTTTATCTTATCTGCAAACTTTTCCCCCAGATCTCCTGCACCAATCACTAACATATACTTTGCATTAAAACCTTTTCCACGAACGTATCTTAAAAAACTTCTAAAAATGAATCTTTCTATGATCATGAAGGTGGTGCTAAATACTGCAAACATTGCCAGTAAATATCTTGAATAAACATTGATTTCAATTACATATAATGTTGTAATAAGGATTAATAGGCCTATAATATTAATTTTGAGTATCTGTTTTGTTTCACTGGTAATGTTATCCGTTCTATGTGGGCTATACAATCCAAAAGAGTAATTAAGAATAGTATAAACTACAATAATAAATGCCAATGATGATAAATATTGACTCAATCCCCAGTTATCAATACCAACACCTAATAAAGTTGTTTTAAATCGTATGAACCATGCAAAGAATAGTGAGAAGCTTATTACTAATATATCGATTAAAACAAGTAATAAATTTAATAATCTTTGATTTTCTCTTATCATGGAATAACCCTGCTCTGCATGTAAATAATTTTTTTTATAGATACTATTCTAAATCATCAGCTTTTGATATGGTATTTGGATTTAATCCCAGATCTTTTCCTTATCTTAATATATAATTTTTAAACATCTTTAATCCATATATTCCCCAAATTCCCATATAAGTTGCTGCGGTTTTAATCCAAGGATATCCTTTTTTGTAATGTTTATTGTAGAAAATGTACATTGCATTATAAAATTCATATGTTAATTTCTTATTTTGTTTTTTACTATTACTACTACCTTTATAATGAACAATTTTCGCATCGCTGAAATATATTATCTTCCAATTAGCAGATTTAATACGGTAACACCAATCAATATCTTCTCCATACATGAAAAATGATTCATCTAATAATCCCACTTCTTTGATGGTTTCTCGCCTCACCATCATAAAAGCACCAACTATACTATCCACTTCGTAAGTTTCATCTTCATTAAGATATGTTAAATTATATCTACCAAAACGTTTACTTTTAGGAAATAAACGGGATAATCCGACCATTTTATAAAATGAAACATTAAAATCTGGAAAACTTCTTCTACAAGCTTTATCCAAACTGTTATCTGGCAAAACAACTTTGCAGCCTAGGGCGCCTATATCTTCAAATGCTTCCATGTAACTCATTGATTCTTCCAGACAATTATCAAGAATTAACGTATCAGAGTTGAGCAAAAGTACATATTTTGAGTTGGTCTTTTTCAGAGCAATATTATTTGCAAATGCAAAACCCATATTTTCATTGTTTAAAATGAATTTAATTAAACCATCTTGAGATTCTTTATAAAAATCTTCTTGTAACCTTTCTATACTCCCATCCTTTGACGCATTGTCCACCAAGTAGATATCATACTCAAATGGTTGGTCATGATTTATAACAGATTCTATTGTCTGCTTGGTTAAATCATATGTTTCAAAGTTGACAATTATGATGGATAAATCCATTTTATTTCCCCTTCAGACTAAGTTATCATATTAATTTGATTAAATCCAATTATTAATTAATAAACTATTAATTTGACCATATTTTCCAACTACAAACTAATAACAGTGAAATTTTATATAATCTAATTATTATTAGATTTAATTTAAAATAAGGTTAACTACTAACAATTTTTTTTTAAATTACTTGAGGCTGTCTCATAATTCAAAATCTCGAAAAAAATAAGAATTAATATGTCTTTAAATTCAAAATAACCAAATATTAGAAGTGCAGAAAATATTTATGAGACATCCTCTACCTATCTAAAAATAAATACTTTTAATAGTATTCTTTATAAGAATCCATTCTATCAATAAATAATTAGTTAATCTTCCGTTTTTATATTTTATTTTCT
>PMGM01000022.1 GCA_003158115.1 Methanobacterium sp. | reverse complement strand
ATCCAAGGCATATAATCTATTTTCTAAAGATTTTCTTGAAAATTTAGGGTTCTTACCGATTAAGTCTTTAATAATTACCAATCCATTAATACCGATTGAAAAACCTAATTCTCTAAATATTAGACGGTAGTTTGCTGATAGCTCCGTAGAATTACTGGATATGTAAGATCTGATTCCAACAATCGCTGAATCTAAAATTGTTTCAAAGAGTTCGAATAGATCATATCCATTATTTATTAATTGAGTTATCCGAGTAGCATCTGATAAAATTCCTCCTAAACCTAATGGATCATCTGTAACCATAGACATGTCCTGAAATATTTTTTTCATGTCTTCCTTTTCATAAATCAGGGGTTTTTCAATATTATCTATCAAATCTAGATCATCCATTTCGCTTTGAATTTCACAGAGGTCACATATCCATCTAGAGGATCATGCTGCCCCATGGATGGTACTAATGGGCGATTTAGATCTATGCTCATTTTCCAGTACATTCTCTTCCTTATGCCATGGTTTGGCATATATGTAAATTTATTATGTGCTGTCTTTGCAAGTTCCATAGCCCATTTAATGTATTTTATATCCCCAGTAATATTTGATGTGTTGTTTAGAACATGCATCCATTTGGTGAGGTAATGATAATATTGCCCATCCTTATCCCATTCCAGACTTTCATGGTATAGTTCATTAGGACCACGCTAGTCCATTTCTTTACCTAGACATAAGCCACCTTGTGTGGGATGATTTTCACCCTCATCCATATCCAAACTGCTTATCTCAACCCATTTTTTCATTTTTAGGACTATATTGCCCTAAAACGTGATGTACTTGGTAAATAAGTGTTAGAGCTAAATTTAAATAGATCTTTTCGTTTGTACGATTGTAAAGTTCTAAAAAGTTACAAACTGCAAATGCATCAGTCCATAAATAACGCTTAGAATAACTACTTTCAGGTGAAACTCCTGTACTGTTTGCAAATTCAGTCATGAAATCCTTTAATAGTACTGTTGAATCTTGTTCCAATTTTCAACTTTTATCCTCTAAAGTTAAAATATTTTACATAATAGAAAGGTATATAAGCATATACTTATATACTTATGAAACATGATGTTGAGGATGAATTCTGAACATGGCGATGATGATCTTTCCGAAGAATTGGAAGAGTTATTCAAGGCCCTAGGCAATATTAACAGACTAATATTGATCTACAACCTTGCATCTGGTGAAAAGGACAAATTTAGCGTTACTGAAATGGCTAAAATGATGGGTTGTACCCAACCTGCAGCATCACAACACCTTAAAGTACTAAAAACTGTGAAGATCCTCGACGCAGAAAAACAAGGCAATTACATCTATTACACCTTTAACCAGAACGCCTTATTAAAACACAAAGAAAAAATTGATTTTTTATTTAAATGTGTTTTAACAAAATGCAAAAAATTAGAAGAATAAAATTTAATGGCCAATATTAAGGCCTTATAATCAAATTTACACATCCAGAGTGATACTATGAATGAAATGAACATTAATAAAAAATTATCAGTATTAGTTATACCAGATAAAGTCTTATTACATGAGACAAAAATGACCTTAAAAATAGGTAAAGAAGTTGGTAGTAACATCTACAACAAAGTTGCAAAGGATGATTTCTACGCCATTGCAGTAGCTGTAAAAGAAGATAATCTAGAAGGGTTATACTCAGAATCAGACTTATATAACATAGGAACATTAGTCAAAATTGATAGTATCAAAGCAATGAGAGATTTCTATCAAATAATGGTCGATATCATAGAAAGAGTTGAAATAGAAGAGATAACTCCTGAAGGTTCTAGTTTCAATGCTACTTACAGATTAATACCGGACATCGTCGATTTAGACAAACAAGATCAAGAAGAAATTCTAGAACATATCAAGGACTTGGTAAGTGAGATAAGTAGAAACTTTAAGGGTTCAAAAAACTATGTGGAACAAGTTATTCAATTAAATGATATAACAAAAGTTATTGGATATGTATATCCTTACATGAGATTGTCTGTATATGAACAGCAGGAATTACTAGAAATACGCTCTTTAAAGGAGAAAAGTCTTAAATTCCTTGACATATTGATCGATCAAAAAGAATCTATAAAATTCCAGATGGAAATGGCTGCTAAGTTCAACGAAGAAATGAACAAAAATCACCGGGCAAACATGCTTAAGGAACAATTAAAAGCTATCCAAGAAGAGTTAAATGATACTGAAGGTACTGGTGGTAAAAAAGATTATAGGGAACTCATAGAAGAAGCAGAAATGCCTGACGAAGTCAAAGAAGTTGCACTGGAAGAAGTTCTAAAACTTGAACGGCAGGGACCTCATAGTTCTGAAGAGAATGTGATTCGAAATTACCTTGACCTTCTAACCACATTACCATGGGGCAAAAGCAAAATAAAAGATATTGATATAGGAGCTGCAAGGAAGTTACTGGATGATGAACACTACGGCCTTGAAAAAGTTAAAGATCGTATAATACAACACCTTACAGTGATGAAACTAAAACAAAATAAACAAGGGTCAATCCTCTTATTAGTAGGTCCACCAGGAACTGGTAAAACTAGTTTAGGAAAAAGTATTGCAGAAGTTTTAGGAAGAGAATATGTACGGATCAGTCTGGGTGGTGTAAAAGATGAAGCGGAAATCAGAGGCCACAGAAGAACCTATCTCGGAGCATTACCGGGTAGAATTATACAGGGAATGAAGAGAGCTGGTGAAAAAAATCCAGTGTTCATCTTAGATGAAGTGGATAAATTAATGGTTGCGTACAACGGCGATCCCGCAAGTGCACTTCTAGAAGTATTGGATCCTGAACAAAACGACAGCTTTTCAGACCATTACCTTGATGTGCCTTATGATCTGTCTGATGTGTTCTTCATTGCAACTGCAAATTCATTAAGGGATATTCCAGGACCACTCAGGGATCGTATGGAAATTATTGAAATAGGTAGTTACACAAGCCATGAGAAATTCCATATTGCAAAGGATCATTTAATATCAATAGTTCTTGAAGAACATGGATTAGATGAAACCCAACTTCAAATAGATGATGAAGCACTCAAAACCATCATTGAGAAATACACCAGAGAAGCTGGAGTAAGAGGAATCAAACGTCAATTATCTGCAGTTGCAAGAGTTGTATCTGAAAAGATTGTAGTTGGAAAAGTTGAAATCCCTTACATAGTTAAAGATGATATGCTTTATGATATCCTTGGTCATGAATTAACTCAGTACGATTTAGCAAGTAAAAATAACCCTCCAGGAGTTGTTACTGGATTAGCATGGACACCCGTGGGTGGAGATATTCTGTTCATTGAAGGTGCATTCATGCCTGGAAGTGGTAAATTGACCTTGACAGGACAACTAGGTGATGTAATGAAAGAATCGGCTAAAATTTCCCAAAGTTTGATCCGTTCTAGACTTGCATTCAACCTGAAGAGTGTGGAATTTGATAAGAAGGACCTTCATATACACGTTCCTTCAGGAGCAATTCCTAAAGACGGACCATCAGCAGGTGCAGCTCTCTTAACCACCATCGCATCATTAGTAACTGGACACGAAGTAGATCCTAAACTTGCAATGACTGGTGAAATCTCACTTAGAGGTGCAGTACTTCCTGTTGGTGGAATCAAAGAAAAGGTTATAGCTGCCCACCGTGCTGGAATTGAACGTATCATTCTTCCTAGAGAAAATCTAAAAGACTTAGATGATGTTCCAAAGGATGTTAAGGATGAAATAGAATTCATACCAGCAGATACAGTAGAAGATGTTATAAAAGAGACAATTGGAATTGAACTACCAAAACCAATGATGCTTGAAATGACAAATGACCATATACCTGGCGGTGCAGGATTATAATTTTAAAATAAAAGAATAAAATTATTTTCCATCATTTTTTTTTATTTGATGGAATACTCATTTTTTTAATAATTTAAATCATTATTTTTACTATTTTTTACATATTTGATACAATATCAACAAGTTTGTTAACAGTTCTCCAGTTTCTTGTTGTGGCAGATATACCTAATTTCTTTTCGAAAAAATTATTATTTAAATTAGTTCTTCCATAACCATTTGGCAAGAAAAGATAAATTTCTTTTCTATAATATTATATTTATCAGATTTATTTTCAATATTTCCATTAGTAATATGAGTTAAATCCTTGATCAACTTTTCAGATGGAATATCAGATAGGAATGTCAATAAATATGATTAATAACCTCTTGTTTGAATGGATTTCCATTTATTACATTCATCATTTCATTTTTTGCTTATCAAAACTTTAACATCAAAATCAAATATTTCTGCTATTTCTTTTTCAATTATATGACTCAACTTTATTTTATCAAATTCTTTACTTTCGAATATAACATTTCCACTTTGTATGTAAGTCTTTATATCTTCAAAATCTAAAGATCTGTAAAGTTCCTCCAATCTATCCATCTTAACCTTTTTTCCACCGATATTTATTCCTCGAATCATTGAAACATATGTTACCATAGTAGATTATTGTTCTAGACAAATAAAATTTTTTCCTATTGTAATTAACAGATTATTTGGAATAAATTTTGTACTTCATTATAGTGTAATACTATAATTCAGATCGAAAATCTTATGGAGATGCTTTAAAATCTGCAGATAAAACTCATAACTTAACTAAATGGCTGGAATATTTTTCAACCGGAGTTCTATTCTCAATTTCTAAAGTTAAATAAAAAATTTTAAGATTCTCATTTGAAAGTCAGAGAATTGATTCAAGAGGACAAATATCTCTTTCGGATAAAGAAAGAAAAATAATAAGATATCTTCAAGAAAATGAGAAGATAACAAATAAAAATGTGCAAGAAATGTTCAAAATTACCCCCACACACACAAGCAGTTAGTGATATTTTAAAAAAATTAATAAAAAAATAAAGAAAACAAGTTAAATATAATATTAAAATTGGAATAAATCGTTTTTAATGAAAAAGGTTGTTGTTGATATAGTAGAATTTTACTTGTATGGCTAAGTACAGATTTTATGTAAATTATCAGAAATTATTTTAGAGGTTTATTTTCCTATTTAAAGAGTTTAATCAGATTATAGAAAATTCTTTTAAAAATGTTAAAAATAAACAAATCATCAAATATATAATTATTTTTTGTGGAATTGTATAATGTGCATGCATGTAGTGGATCTGTTATCAATCATGAGGAGATCACACAAATCAAAGGAGACAAAAACAGAGATGCAAAAGCAGGAACAGACCACCAATCATTAACACATATGGCTCTCCAACTATACAAACTCCTAGGAAAGGATAAGATTAAATAAAGTATTAAAAAATGGAAGAAAAGAAAAATTTAAAAAATAGGTTATAATGGTTCCAATGTTCGGAAAAGTCTTTCTGCAGCAATTTTTATTTCTGCATCCTTTATTTTCCCACTTTTAGCTATTTTAAGTGCCATCTCTAGAACTTTTGGTACATCTTCAGCAGCAATGTTCTCAGCCATATTAGTATAATTCTGGTCAGGGTCGTCTTCCATTTCAACTTTTTTCTCAGCCATAGTATCCAGCATGACTTTACATTCTTTCATTAAAACTGGATCATCTTTCATTGATTCACATTTAGCCATAAGTTCTTTGGTTTTTTTATCATCCATTTGTAAAAACTCCCTAGTTAGGTAAAAAAATTTTAGTGAAAAAAATTAAAATTTTATATTATTTTTATTTGTTTAACTGCCATTTCAATATCTGATGCATAAACAGTTTTTCTTCCAGCGTGTTTTGCAAGTAACACAGCTTGTTTAGAAATGTCTTCTCC
>PMGM01000012.1:59692-63754 GCA_003158115.1 Methanobacterium sp. | reverse complement strand
AATATTTTTTCGACTTTTTTCAAGAGCCCTTTCAACTATTACCTTTATACCTGAACAGCAAGGAACTTCCATATGCACTATGGATATTGATTTAATATCCTGATTCTTGAATATCTCAGCTAATTTATCTACATACTGTTCAATGGTCTTATCCAATTTGGGCAGAATATTATCAATATTTATCTTTTAGGAACCTCTGATGAAAATTTGCATATGCAAAAGGTGAACAGTCTGCTGCAATTAAAAGATCTGCATTTTTTAAATAAGGTGCATTTGGATTAGTAACTGAAGTTGTACTGGCCAGTTACGAAGTTCTCCACTGTAAACTGGTGCTCCCTGGCCACTTACAGGTTTTTCTCCTAAATCCATCTCCATTGATCCAGGACAACTACCTGGAACTGTTTCACTTTCATAGTCTGGAATTTTTATATTCTTCTCAATTAAAAAATCAATTGCCTGTTTAAGAAAATCCTTCTGCACATGATCATCAAGATGTTTTAAATGTGCCTTTATAACATTAGAACCTTCTTTTACAATGTTTTCCATCTCATTAACCTCATCATAGGATACTGCTTCCCTTTGTTCAATTTCTATGGCTTCTTGCGGACATGTTCCAATACATGCTCCTAAACCATCACAGAATAAATCATTTATAAGCCTTGCTTTACCATCAATTACTTGTAAAGCTCCTTCTGGGCATCCGGGGATGCAATCTCCACAGCCAGTACACTTTTCTTTATTAATTTTGATGATATCCCTTTTCATAATATCTTCCATCCTTATCTCAGATATTTAATGAATTTCTATTTGAAAAATAAATATTACACATTATATTTTAAGGGTTTTGGGACTGATAATAATTTTGTATGAAAATGTGATCTTGTAAAAATTATTTACAATCAATTAAAAATAATAATATTAATCCTAAGTAACAAGTTCAAATCTGATCCAAAAGAAAAAATATTTTACATTTAATATTAGATAAAAATGGTTTTATATCCTTTCGTCATATATTAATTCCAGAAACGTGATTTTAAATTCTGTTCCATGATTTAAATTAAGTTCTATTTCACCATCAATCTGATTAACCAAATTATTTACCAATTGCAATCCCAACGATTCGGTTTTTTGGAAATCAATATCTTTCGGAAATCCTATTCCATTATCCCCTACTATCATCTCATATTTATCATCAACAGTTTTAAGTTTAATATATACCTCTCCACTGCCCGTTGCAAATCCATGTTTAAGACTGTTTGATATGAGTTCGTTTAAAATTAGACCAACTGGTACGGCCGTTTCGATGTTTAATTCCACATCATCAACATTTATAATTGAATTTATATGGTTCTTAATGGAATAGGAATAGAATAAACCGTTAACAAGACTGTTAATATATTCTGTGATGTTTATCTTGGTAAAATCATTTGATTGGTAGAGTTTTTCATGAATAATAGCCATAGATCTAACCCTATTCTGGCTCTCTTTAAGAAGATTAACAGCTTCTTCATCGTCAAGATAAGTTATTTGTAAATTTAAAAGGCTGGATATTATCTGCATATTGTTCTTTACTCTATGATGTATCTCTTGAAGAAGTATATCCTTTTCTTTAATTGATGTTTTTAGTTGGTTTGTTGCTATAGCTCTTTCGGTAATGTCTCTTGCAGTCCCTTGAAATCCATCATCATTATCTTTATTATCGCTAGCTCTAACTGAACGAATTTCTAGAGTTATTTCAGTACCGTCTCTACGATATGATGGAACTTCCAGGGTGTTTATTTTAGTGAAATTTTTTATATGTGTGGTGAATATTTTTTTTATTCTCCCAACTGCCTCAGGTTCAATAAAGGAAAATATATTCTTTCCAACGATCTCTTGAGGTGTATATCCCAAAATAAATGAAGATTGGGGACTGATATATATAAATATTCCATTTTTATCAATTTCCCATATCATGTCGGGGGTTGTTTCTACAAGATTACGAAATTTGGATTCATTATCTTTTAATGACTTTTCAACCATTTTACGCCGAGTTATATCTTGGGTTGTTCCGAACATGGACTTTGCTTTACCCGAATCATCTCGAATGATCTGACCTTCATCATGGATGTATCGTTCTAATCCATCGAGCCGAACAATTTTATAGTCCATACTGTAGGGAATGTTATCCTTTATAGCTCTTTCAACCGCTTGTTGGAAACGTTTTAATTCTTCGGGAGGAAAGATTTTAATTACCTCTTGGAGATTTACCGGTTCATTGGGATTGAATCCTAATATTGTATACATCTCTTCGGTCCAGTGAAGATCGTTGGTTGCAAGATTATTTTCCCAGATACCAATCTCAGCAACTCTCTGAGCTCTTAAAAGTTTTTTATATTCGATACAGAATTCAACTTCTCTCCTTTTCAAGTCTTCTTCTACCTTTTTTTGTTCAGTAATATCTGTTACATTACCTTCAATAACAATTGGATTTCCTTTATCATCTTTAATCAGTGAATTGCGCTGATTGAGCCATTTTTCCTCCCCTGATTTTGTTATTATTTTATATTCATAGGTTGGAGGATTTATCCCATTTAAAAGTTGTTCCCATGTTTTTTTATAATAATCTCTGAAATCAGGATGTACTGAGTTTAATAGTAACCTTTTAGAATTATAAAACTCATCAACCGTGTATCCTGTGATAGTTTCTGCTGAATGGTTTACATACAGATATTTTCCTTCAGGCACTGTCATACTGTAGATCATATCCCTTGAATTTTCTGCAAGCCTCTTATATTTCTCTTCGCTGGACTTTAATTTCCTGAAAATCCTATTTTTATATAATGCCAATTCTATGGTAAATTTTAATTCGTTTTTATCGAAGGGCTTATTTACATATCCATATGGATCCCTACTGTTAATATCAGATTCATTTGGATATGATGTTAAATATACAACAGGTATGTTTAAATCTTTAATCCTGGCTGTTACATCTATATCTCCGTTTTTTTGATTAAGTTGTGTATCTATTAAAATAAGATCGGGCATTATGTTTAGTGCAATTTCTTCGGCATCCTCACCACTGAAAGCAATGTGTGAAACTTCATAGTTTAATGGTTCCAGTATGCTCTTAATATTCTCAGCTTCGGAGCTTTCATTTTCCACTAGCAGAATTTTTGTAGTCATATAATATCCGTAATTTAGTTTATACAATTTAAATCCGTTCATTATGTTTTAATACCTTGATACTGATTTAATTCCGTAATATTGGGATTCTTTTAAATGGGATTAGTATTGACAGATCTATTGTCTTAAAAACCGACTAATCGCAGTTATAAGTTCAAATTGGCATTTAATTCTGGTCATTATGAATGGAACATATTTTAAACTATTACAGAGTTTGTTAACTTTAATTAATTAGAATAGTATATTTTCTGATTTAAATAGTATGAGTATAATTAGTTTGTTGATATGAATATGGTTATTATTACAGATAAATTAATAGAACTCTTTAATATAAAAAATAAGGTTTGTAAACTAAAAAACTGTATTTAAATTCTTAGGATATTATGTTGATTTTTGTTTAATTAAAAAAAAATAATAAAAATTAGGTACAATTATTCTTCTGCATCCATCATTTCACCATAAACNNAGAAATGTTGTAAATCGAATTTTACTAGCATATTTTTCACCACTATTGAATTTATTTAACCAAGTTTAGACATGACTCAGGGTATTGGGGGGGTTAACCCTAAATCATATCTATTTGATATCTCCTAGATATAATCATATCTTTTGAGTTATCAGTTTAGATGTTGTAACTCATAACGTATAAATGTTCGGTTAGGACCAACTTAACTTTTAGGTAATAAAATGTTCCTAAAGACGATCATAAAAAAAAATTATGAATTATTTCTGTGGGAAAGTCTCGAAGAAAAGTGCTTTAAAATCCTTTAAATATTCTTTAGGGAATGTCATACCGACACAAATTACTAGAACACCCGTTCCCATTAGGTTTTCTTCATCATTCGGATCTTCCATTACCTCCTCATCAAAAACAAGGTTTACTTTAACTTTTTCTTG